>FR893215.1 GCA_000436035.1 Prevotella sp. CAG:732
CGATTTTTTCGATATTAGTGTCTCTTTTCTTTCAATTTTAACATAATTTTTTGTTTTGACCTTATTCATGAAACAAGTCATCTGCCACTACTTCGCTCTGTACCATCCCCCAATACTCATTATGGGCAAGACCATTGGCTGTTCTGTGGGATGGCTATTGTCTGAATGGCTTGTAATGCCCCTTGTCGGCAAAAGCCAACATCTCCTTGTCACCCCGGCTGTCGCCGAAAGCCTCGATGTCGTATCGGGTTCGGTCGAAGCTGAGGGTGGAGGCTCCCTTGCCGTTCTCTATTGTTTGGGTAAGGGCTTCGCAAATGCGATGCACTTTCTCTTCTCCATAACAATTATTGGTTTGGAACCGACCGGTCACCTTGCCATCGACAACTTCTATCTGGGTGCCCAATACCTCGACGCAGTCTAGATTCTGAAAGGCGAAGAAAGGGCGAACCCAATTGTCGATGCTGGCGCTTACCACAAATACTCTTTCTCGTTTCCTTTGTGCTTCTTGAATGCGAGCAATGCCTGGGAAACGGAGCAGATACAAGTTCTTCATAGCGAAATTCACACAGAGCTCATCGAAGTCCTCGATGGTCATTCCTCCGAAGAAATGCTTGAAGATGAGTTGCTTTGCCTTCCAATTAGGGAAGAGGTGAAGTTTCATCAAAACCAAGATGGGACTATAAAGCAAGAATCCCAAGAGAAAGCGAGTCTTTCCCTTGGCAAACTTGATCATTTCGAGGAGCGTGTCCTTGGTGGTCAGCGTTCCATCAAAATCAAAACAATATATTTTTTCCTTTTTCATTTTCCCTCCTATAATATATAAATAATGAATAGGAAGGCAACAAGCCATCCCAAGACGATGAACTGGGTGATGCGGTCACGGAGCAATATCTTGGTTGGGTCACCGCTCTGTTGGTCAACTACTGCTATCTGGATGTATCTCAAGAGTCCCACCAACACGAAGACGGTGGTGAGGTAGAGGTAGTCGGTATGGAAATGTTCGCAGACTTCTGGGCTCACGGTGTACATGATGTAGCAAACCAAGGTGACGGAGGCGGTGATGGTGATGGCTTGGTTGATGAAGGTGAGGTTGTATCGGCTCGTATTCTTGCGAGGTGCCTCGCCTGTCTTCTCCATTCTCACCACGTCGTCACGTCGTTTGGCAAAACTCATGAAGAGGGTGATGAGGAAGGTCATCAGCACGATCCACTTGCTCAATACGACTCCCGTGGCTACACCGCCTGCCAGTAATCGGAGCACAAAACCGAATGCCACGATGCACACGTCGATGATGGCATACTGCTTGAACTTGGTGCAGTAACCTAGATTGAGTACCCAATAGAACAGGATGACTCCTACCGCCTCCCAGGTCTTTAGCAAACTGCCGATGCCTACGGAGAGCGTAAACATCAGAAACATCAGTATATAAGCCAACCTGATGGAGATGGCTCCCGATGCTATCGGACGATGGCATTTTACAGGATGGCGGCGGTCGGCGTCCACGTCATAAATGTCGTTGAAGCAATAGATGCTAGACGCTGCGAAACTATAGGCGAAGAAAGTAATCAGTCCAGCCAACAATGCTTCTGTGTTGAACAATTCGCCACCGAAGAAGAGTGGAACAAAGACGAATCCATTCTTGATCCATTGTTTCGGACGAATCAAGCGCATCAAGGCAGAGAAGCCTCTTGCATCCTTTTCTATATTATCTATTTCTTTCATGTATTTATACCTTTAATAACTTTGCTAGCTTTTGGGAAATCCAACCGACAAGTTTTGCCAATACCCAAGCGGCAGGTAGGGTGATGGCGACACAGGTGAGGAAGGTGGGCCAATAAGTCCAATGCCACTTCTCGATGTAATCGAGTACGAAGTGGATGTGGATGAGGTAACACTCCAAACTCAGTGCGCCGACAAACATGAATGCCTTGTTGACCCATTTCGGGGTGCGGCGGAATACTCGGTTGAGTAGGAGGATGGTCGTTACGGTGAGTGGAATGTAGAGCATTCGCTCCAGGAAGAGCGGAAACTGTCCGTGCTTCACTTGTTCCAGGAAGATGCTGGAGAGCAGTGTCATCAGAAACATCAGCCAAATCATCCAGATGCTCGCCCCGTCGAGTGTATCCTTTCTCCTTACCATCTCTCCCATGTTGATGCCGATGAAGAAGATGGGCACTCGGCTCCAAAAGATTTCTAGATGCCCAACGGCTTGATGGATAGGGGTGACATACTCTACGAGGATGCACCACATCACCATCACCACTGGCAGCCAATGGTAGATGGGATGTCGTTTGATGAGTTCCATATAGGCTGGGGCGAAGAGGTAGAGCATCATTGTGGCAGGGATATACCAGAAGTTGAGTTCGTCATGCAACCAGAAACCCCAGTTGATGGAAATCTCTCCGAAGAGGTTGACCCAAGCCCAGGTGTCTCCTCCGTGGAAACGGGGGATGTAGAAGAGGCTGGCGATGATGAGCCAAGCGGGATAGATGCGGAGGTAGCGACGGATGAAGAATCGCTTTGTATCGGGATTCTTCATCCATGAGAACCATAAGCCGATACCGCTGAGGAAGAGGAACATATCCACTCCCACATTGCCCATTCGACGCAAGCCGTAGAAGGCATCCTCTCGTGGCAAACCGACATGGAAGAGGATAATGAAGAGCATCGCTGCTCCCATCAACTCACCACGAAATCGGCTGATATTCGCCAGTTCTATATCTTTTATCTTGTATCTCATAAATAAGAGGAGTTAAAGAAGTTATCGCTTCGCTAAGAAGTTAAAGACATTAGCTTTCGGGGTGTCTTACTTCTAGAGTGCTTTCTTCATTGCTATTTTTTCATTTGTGGATTCGGAATCTTCTTCATCAGTTGAGAAAACAACCAAGCGAGGCAGATGCTAGAGATGATGTAGAGCAGCAAGCCGGCATAGAGGTCGCCCTGACGACTGATAGGGATGAATATCTTCCTGGTGATAGGATGGCAGACGAACAGTGCCGCTGAGATAACACCCATCCATTCCAAGACCTTGTTGATGCCCGAAAGCCAGTTGACTCCCGACAACACCTTGGCGGTCAATACGCTCTGCAGACAGATGAAGAGAGGCACGAAAGTCCAGCCGATCATGCTTCCGCTGAGGCTATAGATGATGGAACAGCAGAAGATGATGCCGAAGAAATTGGTTGCGTTGTGGTGGAAAGTCATGAGTATCTTCTCACCATATCGAGCATAGAGGATGCCCAAGCCGAAAGGAAGCATTCCTCCCATGAAGTTGTAGCGATAGCGGTTCATCGCCTCGCTCTCTGGGTTGTCGAATCCCAACGCCAACTGTATCGCCACACAGATGACCATCAGTCCTACGGTAAATCCCCAATGGCGGCGATAGATGAAGAGGCGATAGACGATATAGAGTTGCAGCATCAAACCAAAGAACCAGAAGGGACCTGGCCAAATGATGTGGTCGGGTTCTGGCAATACATTGTTGAACATGCCGAGCATCGCCACGATGTCGAGGAAGTGGTACTTGTGTGCTCCCGGCGTGATGGCATCGAGCATCGTGAAAGCCACGAATCCCACAATCATCATCTTGAAGAGCTTCAGATAATGATAACGGATGAACTGCAAAGGCTCTCGCCAATTGAAGGACTTTTTGCCATTGATACCAACAAACTGTGTGGCATTCTCTAAATGCGGCTTCGCCTCATACTTCAGTACCAATCCGTAGGCACTGAGGAAGAGGAAGACGGGCACACCGTAATGTCCGAAGAAGGAGAGGAGATGGAATGGCAAACTGAGGTCGGGGTTGACCAATACCTGATTGAACCAATCCACGTTATGCTGGAAGTATTGATACTCGTTCTCCTTGACGATAGGACCTAGCCAATGGCAATAGTTGTGGAGGAATATGCCGATGATGGCAAGGCCTCGCAACACATTGCATTCCGAACGACTTAATGATGGGTTACTCATATCTTTTAATCTCCTTTCTAATTATTTATTCTTTCTAGCTTTTGCTTTCTTTTTCCCCTTCATGGCTTCCTCTGCTTCTTGCAGTCTCTTCTGCTTCGCCATTTCGGCATCTCTCAACTTATCGTAGTCGGCAGTGTTCTTGAGGATGCGAGGACGCATTTCGTCATAATCGGGGCTGAGGATGTTGTACTTGGCATTGTAGGTAGGCGTCTCGATGCCAGCCAAATATAGCAAGAGGTGAGGAAGGGCATCGGTCATATATCGCTTGTTTCTTGCCTTTCGGATTTGGCGATAGATGTCACGGTGCGTGCTGATATACTTCTGTGAACAGTAGATCCAGAAAGGTATCTCAAACTCATAGTGAGCCAATGGCCAGTCGATGGCGGAGGAGTGATTGCGGCAGATGAAGCCACGGTTGTCTTCATAACATTCCTCGCCATGGTCTGGCATATAGATGACGATGGCGTTCTTCTTGGAATATCGCTTCACGATTTGTGCCACGATGGAGTCGTTGTACAAGGTGGCATTGTCATAATAGCTAAGCATCTGGCGCTGCTTGACGTTCAACTCTGGGCGTTTGTCCTCATAACTGCTTGCCCAGAAACGAGCCTGCTCCTTGCGGTAACGATTCTTGTAGCTCACATGCTGACCCATCAAGTGGAAGATGGTGAGATTATACTTGCTGCTGTCTTCCGCAGCCTTCAACTTGTTGTCGTAGTCATCGAGCAAACCGTCATCGAGGGCATGAAGCTCGGTGTTGCGGCTATCAAACTGCAACTTGCTCAACTGTGGATTGTTCAGGAAGAAACCGCCACTGAAGTCATAGACGGCTTCCTTGGCTTGTGGCAAAAACTCGTTGGTGATGAAGGTGACATGATAGCCTGCCTTGCGGAACAACTCTGGGAAGAGAGGATAGTCGCACCACTCTCCCTTCTCGCCAACCACATGGGTAGAGAAGATGTTCTTGAAAACAAAACTCGTCAGGTTCCAACAGGTCACGACATCCGTAAACTTGGTCAGTTTGCGGGTTCTCTCCAAAGCCTTTTGACGTGGGGTCGTCTTCATGAAATAACCATATTGCTGGGAGTGGTGTCTGCCATAGCTCTCGCCGATGATGAGTACGATCTGTGGAGAGCGATAGGTGCAGGTATCCACCTTGATCTCGTTGGCGGCATGGATGAGTTGGGAAATCTGGTGAGAAGCCAACTTGTTGGAGTAGATGCTGAAGTTGAGACGATAGAATGGGAGGTAGAGATTGCCACAATCCTTCTTGGTCAAGGCGTGTTCTACCTCACCGATGGTCTTGCAAGACATCAATTTGTGGATGGCGACCTTGTTCTGCCAAGATACGCAAGCACTCCAGATGTATAAGACCATGCAGAGCACTCCCAAGGATGCTGGAACCACCTTGGACAGGTTCTCCTTGTGGGTGGACAACCAACGATAGAGCGGTCGACAGAAGGAAGTGAGCAAGACGCTGACTTTCCACATGAAATGACGGAAACGACGGAAGGCTGTGAGTATCTGCACAAGGATGAGCAGAAGTACCCAACCCACACTGCTGAAGATGACATCTGCAGAGAGGCAGGCTGCGATGAAGTTGCTCGCCTCGCTGCTGTTGGTTTCTCCTACAAGCATCAGCATAGAAGGGTTGAGCGTCGCACCAAAGTTGACGAAACAATAGATGTCGGCAATGGCGGTGGCATACAAGATGAAGTACAGGACTCCCCTTACCCAAAAACGTATCTTCTTGGGAATGAAGGCGAGGACGATACATACTGTGTATATGTCGAAGAATAGCTCCAGATACAAGTTGTCGTACAGCTCCTGGTTCTTGGCAAGGGTGACAACTGCACAGAGTATTCCAAGAATATACATGAATGCAAAGAAGTTGGCATTTCTTCGAATCGGTTCAACTGCCAAGTTCACAAACTTCTTGATGTATTTCTTCCAATCCATTTCTTGATGTTTTACTGTTTTGATATGTTATGCTTGATACCTTATTATATATAGTCCGACTATCTGATGAGGGAGGAATAGTTCTGGATGGCTAGTAGCTCGATGCTCTCTGGCACCATGCCGTGGATGCTCTCTCCCTTGGCGATGTGATGGCGAATCTCCGTGCTGCTGATATTGAGCAGAGGTGTCTCGACGATGGTGACTCCCTCTGGTACTTCTCCGATGTCGGAACCTTTTCGGGGATAGACCACGATGGGATAATGGGCGAGGATGTCGTCATGGTGATACCATTTGTCGAAAGCTGCCCAGTTGTCGCCACCTATTAATAATGTGAAGCGGATGTCGGAAAAGTCCTGACTGATGGCTTGGAGTGTATGCCAAGTATAGGATGGCTTGGGCAGATGAAACTCATAGTCGCAAGCTTGCAACTGTGGTTCGCCTTCCAAAGCCTTCTTCACCATCTCTAGGCGCAACTGGTCGTCGAGTAAGTCGGTGGCTGCTTTCTTGAATGGGTTCATAGGAGATACCATGAACCAAACCTCGTCTAGTCCTGCCTTTTCGCAGAGACTCTTGGCGAGGGCGATATGTCCTGTATGGATGGGATTGAAACTACCACCGAATATTCCGACCGACTTCATATTAAATCATAAATTATAAATAATAAATGTATAATAAGGCATGCGCCTTGATTGCTATTGAATTCTTCACTCTTCGCTCTTTACTTTTCGCTTAAGAACTGGCGAACAAGTTCGTAAACCTCTTGTTCTGCCTTCTCCAAATCGTCATTGACTACGACGTGGTCGAACTGAGGGGCGAAGGTCAACTCGTAGCTAGCCTTGGCAAGGCGTTGCTCGATGACCTCTGGTGCATCTGTGCCACGACCATTGAGGCGACGGCGCAATTCCTCTACCGAAGGAGGTTGTACGAAGATACTGAGGGCACGTTCTCCATAGAACTTCTTGATGTTGACACCACCCTTGACATCGACATCGAACATCACAGACTCACCAGCGTTCAACTGGTTCTCTACCTGTGACTTCAAGGTACCATAGAATCTATCTTGATATACCTCCTCGTACTCCAAGAACTCGTCAGCCTCAATCTTTGCCTTGAACTCTTCTGGGGTCAGGAAGAAATATTCCACACCATTCTTCTCCGTGCCACGAGGAGCACGAGAAGTGCAGCTGATGGAGAAAGCCAACTTCAGTTCTGGGTGTTCCTTCATCAACCAATTCACGATTGTGCTCTTGCCGCTGCCGGATGGAGCACTGAAAATCAATAATCCGTTCTTCATATTGCTATTGAATTCTTTTTTATAGTGCGTTGAGTACTTGTTCCTTGATTTGCTCCAACTCATCCTTCATCTTTACCACGATGTTCTGCATCTCTGCTTGGTTGCTCTTAGATCCAGTGGTGTTGATCTCACGACCCATTTCCTGGGCGATGAAGCCGAGTTTCTTGCCTACACCATGACCTTCCTCGTTCATGGTCTCACGGAAATACTTGAGGTGGTTGGCGAGACGCTGCTTCTCCTCGCTGATATCCAACTTCTCAATGTAGTAGATGAGTTCCTGTTCCAAGCGGTTCTTGTCGTAATCGACATTAGGAATCTGCTGCAAGCCACTCACGATGTTGGCACGAATCTTCTCCACACGAGATTTCTCGTATGGTTCGATGCTCTCCAAGAGAGCCTGGATGTTGTCCACCTTCTCCGTGAACTTCTTCTGGAGAGCGGCACCTTCCTGCTTGCGGAAGTCAACGAGATGTCCGATAGCCTCCAAGATGGCAGTCTTGGCAGCATCCCACTCCTCATCGGTGAGTTCCTCGACTTCAGTCTTGGTTGTTACATCTGGAAGACGAAGGAGAGTGGCATACCAATCTGTAGGCTCAGGAATACCTGTCTGAGCCGAAATTTGCTTGATTTGTTGGTAATAATTCTCAACAAGTGCCGCATTGATAGGTGTCGCATCAGCAGCGGCAGTCTTCTCTATCCAGATGGAGAAGTCCACCTTGCCTCTCTCCAAGTGTTTAGCGATGATTTGGCGCATCTCCATCTCCTTTTCACGATAGAGAGGTGCTATACGAGTAGAGAGATCAAGTGACTTGCTATTTAATGACTTTATCTCTACATTAATTTTCTTTTCGTTGTAGGCAACGGTAGCTTTTCCGAAGCCCGTCATTGACTGTATCATATAATCTTTCACGTTAAATTTCTGCAAAAGTACAAAAAAAAGCGAGAAAATGATTAAATTTGCACCTTATTTAAGAATATATTTTTAAATTATGTCTTGTATATTGAATATTGAGACGAGTACCGACGTGTGCTCAGTGGCAGTTAGTGATAATGGACAGGTGGTTTTCAACAAGGAAGATCACAGCGGTCCTAACCATGCAGTTAAGTTAGGTGTTTACGTAGATGAGGCTCTTAGTTTCATAGATGGTCATGGCATTCCTTTGGAGGCTGTGGCAGTCAGTTGTGGTCCTGGTTCCTATACCGGTTTGCGTATTGGCGTGAGCATGGCAAAGGGTATCTGCTATGGCCGTGGCGTGAAACTCATCGCTGTGCCTACACTTGAACTCTTGGCTGTGCCTGTGCTGCTAGGAGAGCATCCTGAGGAGGAAGATGCACTCATCGTTCCTATGCTGGATGCCCGCCGTATGGAAGTTTATGCACAGGTGATGACACGAGCTTTGAAGGAGGTACGACCTATCCAAGCCGACATCGTAGATGCTGATACTTATAAGGAATACTTGGACAAGGGAACTGTCTATTTCTTCGGAAATGGCGCAGCCAAGTGCATGGAGGTCATCAACCATCCGAATGCCCGACTTGTAAAGGACATCGAACCATTGGCTAAGAACATGGCTCCTCTCGCAGAGAAACGTTTTGTGGAAGGAAAGTTTGAGGATGTGGCATATTTCGTGCCATTCTATCTGAAGAACTTCGTTGCCAAGATGCCAAAGAAGTTGATTTAACAGAGGGAGGGACAGCCTCTTATATAATATAATGTACATTCATCAACCATCATAAAGAATGAATATAGAAGGATTAGATTACAATACCCAAAGAGAGAAATTGGTGATGCCAGAGTATGGCAGGGAAATCCAAAACATGGTAAATCATGCTGTTACGTTGGAGGACAAGGGGGAGCGTCAGCGTTGTGCTGAGGCTATCATTGCCATCATGAAACGTATGTTCCCAGAGGGCAATGGCGTGGAGGACCATGAGCGCAAGTTGTGGGATCATCTTGCCATCATGAGCAATTTCCAATTGGATGTGGATTACCCATTCGATGTGTCTCAAGCCGTGCAGATAGCGAAGAAACCTGAGCCAATGGAATATCCGATGAAGAAAATTCCTATCCGTCACTATGGTTCTATGATCTTTGAGCTTTTCGATAAGTTGAAGACGATGGAACCAGGCGATGAGCGTGATGAGTTGTTGAAGTTGACTGCTAATCAGATGCACCGCAACCTCATGCAGTGGAGCCATGGCTCCAGCGACTTGGAGAAGGTGGCTTCCGACTTGGCTCGTTTTACCGACGGCAAGATACAGTTGGATGTCCATAACTTCAAGTTTGATAAGGTCGCGGAGCATGATTTAGCTAAGAGTAACAAGAAAAAGAAATAAGTAGCCTATGGAGTCTTTCATCATAGAGGGCGGTCATCCGCTCAAGGGAACCATCACCCCACAGGGTGCCAAGAACGAGGCGTTGGAGGTCATCTGTACCACCATCCTCACCAAGGAGCCAGTGCGCATCAAGAATGTGCCGGACATCCTCGATGTCAACAACCTCATCAAGTTGCTGAAGGAAATCGGTGTCAAGGTGACCCAGAATAGTCGCAACGACTATACTTTCCAAAGCGATGAGTTGAAGCTTGACTATCTCGATAGCTTGGAGTTTGTCAAGAAGTGCTCTTCGCTTCGTGGCAGTGTGCTCATGATTGGTCCGTTGCTGGGGCGTTGTGGCAAGGCTACGATTGCCAAGCCGGGTGGTGACAAGATTGGTCGTCGTCGTCTGGATACTCACTTCTTGGGATTCAAGTACTTGGGTGCCAAGTTTGTACATGATGATGCTCGCAATGTCTATCAGATAGAGGCAAAGCGACTGAAGGGTTGCTATATGCTCCTGGATGAGGCTTCGGTGACGGGTACTGCCAACATCATCATGGCTTCTGTACTTGCCAAGGGAACGACCACCATCTACAATGCGGCTTGTGAACCTTACATCCAGCAGCTCTGTCACTTACTCAATGCCATGGGTGCTCGCATCAGTGGTATTGCCAGCAATCTTCTCACCATCGTGGGAGTGGATAGCTTGCATGGAGCAGAGCATACCATCTTGCCAGATATGATCGAGGTAGGTTCTTTTATCGGAATGGCTGCGATGTGTGGTGCCGGTGTCCGTATCAAGGATGTGTCGGTGAAGAACTTGGGTATCATCCCTGATGCTTTCCGTCGATTGGGCGTGAAAATCAAGGTGGAGGGCGATGACCTCTTCATTCCTCAGCAGAAGCATTATGTCATCGACTCTTTCATCGATGGCACCATCATGACCTTGTCGGATGCCCCTTGGCCAGGATTGACTCCAGACCTCTTGTCTGTGCTGCTCGTCGTGGCGACACAGGCTCGTGGTAGTGTACTCTTCCATCAGAAAATGTTTGAGAGCCGTCTTTTCTTCGTGGATAAGCTTATCGACATGGGAGCGCAGATTATCCTTTGCGACCCTCACCGTGCGGTCGTTGTCGGTCATGACCATAAACTCACCTTGCGTGCTGGCAGAATGACGAGTCCTGATATTCGTGCAGGTATCGCCTTGTTGATTGCGGCGATGAGTGCCAATGGTACTAGCCGTATCGCCAATATCGCTCAGATAGACCGTGGCTACCAAGACATCGAACAGCGTCTCAATGACTTGGGAGCCAAGATAACTCGTGTGGAGGACTAAGGAAGTGAAGAATGAAGAGTGAAGAATTATGATAAGACGTGACGACGTATATAAAATAGGTAAGTTGGGCAAGCCGCATGGTGTGAAGGGAGAGATTTCCTTTGCCATTACTGATGATGTCTTCGACCGAGTGGATGCCGAGTACTTGGTGCTCGACATTGATGGCATTCTCGTACCTTTCTATATGGAGGAGTATCGTTTCAAAAACGATGATACGGTGTTGGTGAAGTTTGAGGACATTGATACCCAAGAGCAGGCTCGCAACTATACGGGCTGTGAGGTCTTCTTCCCCCGCCATCTCTCTGACAGCGATGGGGAGCACATGACTTGGGCGGAAATCATCGGATTCCATCTCGTCGATGTGCCAACAGGAAAGTCGGTCGGTACCATCGACCATGTGGATGACTCTACCATCAACCTTCTCTTTGAGGTGACTACTCCGGATGGTAAGGAAGTTTTGATTCCAGCCAGTGATGACTTGATAGAGGAGGTCAATGCAGAGAAAAAAGAGATTAGGATGGCAATCCCTGAAGGATTGCTTCAGTTGGCTGATTAACCCTTATATATATAATAAGGTGTAAGGCATCTATCGGAAGGTGCTTTACCCATGAAAAGAGAAAATGATGAAGAAACAACAGATATGTATTCTCGGTTCTACCGGAAGCATAGGCACTCAGGCTTTGGATGTCATCGAGCAACATAGTGACCTCTACGAGGTGTATTGCTTGACAGCCAACAACCGAGTGATGGAATTGGCAGAGCAAGCTCACAGATTCCATCCTGCCGCAGTCGTGATTGCCAATGAGGTACATTACGAAAAGTTGAAGGACTTGCTGAGCGATGAACCTGATATTAAGGTATATGCAGGTGCCCAGGCACTTTGCGACATCGTGGAGGCTGACCCTATCGACATGGTGCTTGCCTCCATGGTGGGCTTCTCGGGTTTGGAACCAACCATCCACGCCATCAAGGCTCGCAAGAAGATATGTCTTGCCAACAAGGAAACCTTGGTAGTGGCAGGTGAACTGATTTGTGGATTGGCTCAGCAGTATCATGCGCCAATCCTCCCTGTAGATAGTGAGCATAGTGCCATCTTCCAGAGCTTGGTGGGAGAGGATGACAACGAGATAGACAAGATTCTCTTGACTTGTTCGGGCGGTCCTTTCCGCAACTATACCCATGAGCAGTTGGAGAAGGTGACGGCGGCTGATGCCCTCAAGCATCCTACTTGGGATATGGGTGCCAAGATAACCATCGACTCAGCATCCTTGATGAACAAGGGCTTCGAGGTGACGGAAGCGAAGTGGCTATTCGGTGTGCCAGCCGACAAGATTCAGGTGTTAATACATCCTCAAAGCGTTGTTCACAGTGCCGTGCAGTTTGTGGATGGAGCAGTGAAGGCACAGTTGGGCGTGCCCGATATGCGCCTTCCTATCCAATATGCCTTCTCCTTCCCAAATCGTCTTCCTTTGAGAGGCGACCGACTCGATTTGTTTAAGACACAGGACTTGCAGTTCTTCGAACCAGACTATACCAAGTTCAAATGCTTGCAGTTGGCTTTCGATGCCATCCACATGGGCGGTAATATGTCGTGCATTCTTAATGCAGCCAACGAGGTGGTCAATGCCGGATTCCGTCGAGGTGAGTGTGGCTTCCTTCAGATGGCAGACATCATTGAGCAAGTGATGCAGAAGGCTACCTTCGATAAGAGTCCAGATCTCGATGTCTATCTGAGAACGGATGCTGAGGCTCGTCGCATCGCTACGGAGTTAATGAATAAATAATAAATGATAAATAATAAATGGAAGTATTTTTGATCAAAGCGTTGCAGTTGATACTGTCGCTTTCCTTACTTGTCTTGCTCCATGAGGGCGGACACTTCTTCTTCTCCAAGCTCTTCGGTGTAAGAGTGGAGAAGTTCTATCTCTTTTTCGACCCTTGGTTCCATCTCTTTGAGTTCAAGCCAAAACATTCTGATACAACATACGGTATCGGATGGTTGCCATTGGGTGGATATTGCAAAATCTCTGGTATGATAGACGAGAGTTTCGATACCGAGCAGATGAAGCAACCGGAACAACCTTATGAGTTCCGTAGCAAACCTGCTTGGCAGCGTCTCTTGATTATGATAGGTGGTGTATTGGTCAACTTTGTCTTGGCTCTTTTCATCTACTCCATGATCTTGTTCCATTGGGGTGATGAGTATGTAGCTACCAAGGATATGACCTACGGTATGAAGTTCAATACTGAGGCAAAGAAGTTGGGCTTCCAAGACCATGACATCTTGTTGGGTACCGAGAAAGGTGAGTTCAAAACCTACGATGGTGACTTGTTCCGTGACCTTTCCACAGCTACTCGTGTTGACCTCCTTCGTGGTGGCAAGAAGATGAGCTTGAATCTGCCAGGTGAGTTGAACATGCTTGACATGATCAAGGAAAGTCCTCGTTTCGTGGAGCTTTATGTGCCATTGCAGATAGACAGTGTAATGAAGGATTCTCCTGCTGCCAAGATTGGCTTGGAGAAGGGAGATGAGATACTTGCAGTCAATGGTAAGAAGGTGGGCTCTTATAATGAGTTGACCGAGGAGTTGGGGCGTATAGACGATATGTTGTCTGTAGCTCAGACACCAAAGGATAGCTTGAAGGCGTTGACGGGTAGTCTAACCTTGCTTCGTGGCGAGGGTGCAATGCGTGATACCGTACAGCTGGCAGTTCAGTTTGAGTCAACTCCTGAGGGTGTGAAGCTTGGTTTCTACAATCACCCTGTGATGATGGACTACAAGCCAACTCATATCAGTTATGGTTTCTTCGAGAGTTTCCCAGCAGGTATCAAGTATGGCTGGAATGTCTTGGCAGGTTATGTAGGCGATATGAAGTATGTGTTCTCCAAGGAGGGAGCCAAGAGTTTGGGCGGTTTTGGAGCCTTGGGTAGCTTGTTCCCATCAATGTGGGATTGGCATGCCTTCTGGATGATGACCGCATTCTTGAGTATCATCTTGGCATTCATGAACATCCTTCCTATCCCAGCCTTGGATGGAGGTCATGTCTTCTTCTTGCTTTATGAGATTATCACAGGTCGCAAGCCAGGAGATAAGTTTATGGAACGTGCAGAGTATGTTGGCTTCGCCATCTTGCTCTTGCTCTTGGTTGTAGCCAACCTGAATGATGTCTTGAGATTGTTCGGCATCTTGTAAAAATAGAATAATACTTGTGTTCGGCAATTATGATAGCCGAACACAAATAAAAAGCAAAGCCTCGATGCTTCACAGCACCGGGGCTTTTATATTAGTTTTATTTTTTTCTTGTATAGAAGAGGAGCGAGGGGGTGTCGGGAGATAAAAGCGATGCACTAGGGAAACAAATGCGAAGTGCTATGGGAACAAACCTGCAGAGCCCTACAGCATACTATAAGGCCTAACTTAGATTTGGTGAAATCCAACTTGAATTTTATTAAATATAAGTTAGATTCCATGGAATCTAACTTAGAAACTATATTATGCTATAGGCTTCGTGAAGCTTATGCCCTAGGGTGATGAAGGTTATGTCCTAAGATGAAGAAGTTTGCTTGCTATAGCAAGGAGCTGCTTGGTATAGTAAGCTAGCTAATATGCCAAGCTGCATGAGATATAGTACGGCAAGCGAAATAAAAAGCGAGGCCTCCGTGAGAAGACCTCGCTTTAGTTTATGTGGGAAAATATGTTTTCTAAACACTCTTCTCATAGAGAAGAAACTGCTTTATGAGTAGCGGATGATTTGACCAGGGGTCAACTTCTTGTCCTTCTTGTAACCATTGAGGCGGCAAATCTGGTCAACGCTTACACCACGCTTCTCGGCGATGCTGTTGAGGGTCTCACCATACTTAACCTTGTGGTAGAGTTTCTCAGCACCAGCATTGGCATTGTATCTGCCTACCTCGCCACCGTTTACTTCCTCACGAGTATATCTACCATTTCCAATCTTGCCACGAGCAGCATTGGCATCGGCTGATTCACGCTCGTAAGTGTCGCGGTTGAAATCATAGTAGTCGCCAGTAACATCCTGGTTGCGGAAGTCGAAGAGGAGGGCTGGGTTCAAGGCTACGCCGCAGAGACGAGTCTCGAAGTGGAGGTGAGAACCGGTGCTTCGTCCTGTGTTACCACCCAAGCCGATAACATCTCCTGCTCTTACTTCCTCGTTTTCTTCCACGAGTTGCTTAGACAAGTGACCATAGATGGTCTCCAATCCATTGTTGTGACGGATAACGATGTACTTGCCGTAGCCACCACCATCATATCTTACGATGCGAACTTTACCAGAGAAGGCTGCGCGGATTGTGTCGCCAACATAAACCTTGATGTCCATGCCTTTATGTTTGCGGCCAAAGCTAGCACGGTAACCGAAGTTACTGGTGACAACGCGACTAGGAGTTGGCATACAGAAGTGACGGAGATTGATGCGGAAGTGATCGGGGAGGGTAGTCGCCTTGTGGGCGTACTTGTTGGAGAAGTCCTGGTAAAGCTCCGCTGCTGGATTCTCTTTGTCCTCCATCATACGATAGTGAGATACCGCAAGTGTATCGAGTGACTTCATTCGATGGTCAACTGGTGCCTGGCGAGCCAAGAGGTCTTGTCCAAACACAGGCACGGCTGTGAACGCCAACAATGCCACTGCGGTAATCTTCTTTATTTTCTTTGTAAAACTCATACTTTTTAATTAATAATCCTGTTAGGTTCGTCATTTGCTGACACGGAACAAATAAATGGCATTCCGTTTCCAAAAAACGCTAAAGCAAGTGCCTTAATATGCGGTTTTGTTATATAGACGTTGCAAATATAGCAAAAATATTTCAGATTACCAAGCACATTAACACCAATTGGCTGATTTTTAACGTGAAAAGTTGAGGTTTAACTTTCATTAAGTAACTTTCGGCTTGATATACATCAATTTCTCGCATCAGAAGGGCATTGCGGGCTGGTGTGGCGATAATGGGTTTACTTGTGTAGCGGTTATGGGTTGGCGGAAGCCTTTTCCTTCAGTAGCTTTAGGAGGACCACGGCAGGCGAGTGTCCCATAAAGATACGTCGCTTCACCTCAGGACTGGTGAAGCGCAAGCAATGCAAGTAAGCATCATAAAGCTCGTCGAGATTGATGGTGAACTCCTTGCCCGATGATTCCCTCACGCCGATGACCATTCTCTTGGTCAATCGGAGGTTGACGTACTTGATGCCTGTTGGGGTCTCTATCTCGTGAATCTCTGCCAATAGCTCTCTCATCCTCTCGGCAGAGAGGGGAGGGCGAGCTTCCGTCAGGGTGGAGCGTTTCCTGCCTTTGCGGTGAGGGGCGTTGTTGGCTCGGATGGCTTCCTCTGCCAACTTCTGCATCTCGGAGTCGCCGAAGAGATTGCCTTCGGCGAAAGTACTTTCCGAAAGGTTGCTTGCTTTAGATGGGTTCTTCTCTGTATTTCCCTTTTCCATGATGCTTGTTCTTTTGTTAGTGATAGATGGGATAAGATGGCTGATGTGATAGGATGGCTGATGTGATAAGGAGCAATCGGCATTAGCTAATCGCCGCCCAGTTGATGTTTGTCTTCTTCAACTCCTTCAAGCGATTCCATAGCATCGCATTCTGAGGCAACTCGCACTTCGGGTCGGCTTCGATGATGGCTTCAGCCTCCTTGCGTGCCAGTTGCACGATTTGTCCATCTCGTGCGATGTTGGCTATCTTGAGGTCGAAAGCCATACCGCTCTGTTGCGTTCCTTCTAGGTCGCCCGGACCTCTGAACTTCAAGTCTGCCTCGGCAATGCGGAAACCGTCGTTGGTGTCGCACATGATGTCGATGCGCTTGCGAGTGTCCTCCGACAACTTGTAGTTGGTGACGAGGATGCAATAGCTCTGGTCGCTTCCTCTACCTACTCGTCCTCTGAGCTGGTGGAGCTGTGCCAAACCGAACCGTTGGGCATCGAGGATGACCATCACGGAGGCATTCGGTACGTTCACACCTACTTCTATTACGGTGGTGGCAACGAGAATTTGGGTCTCTCCCTTGGCGAAATGTTGCATCTCCTCTTCCTTCTCGGCAGGTTTCATCTGTCCATGTACCTTGCTGAGCTTGAACTCAGGGAAGGCTTCCTTCAGCGTCTCGAATCCCTCTTCGAGATTCTTCAGGTCACTCTTCTCGCTCTCCTTGATGAGGGGGAAGACGATATACACCTGTCTGCCAAGGTTGATTTGGCGACGGATGCTCTGGTAGAGGCTCGTCAGTTGGTTATCAAACTTATGGAGCGTCTGAATCGGCTTTCTGCCCGGTGGCAATTCGTCGATGACGCTCACGTCGAGGTCGCCATAGATGGTCATTGCCAGGGTGCGAGGAATAGGAGTGGCGGTCATCACAAGCACATGGGGTGGATTCTCGCTCTTAGCCCATAGCTTGGCTCGTTGGGCGACACCAAAGCGATGCTGCTCATCAATGACGGCGATGCCCAAGCGTGAGAAGACTACTGGGTCTTCGAGGATGGCATGGGTGCCCACGAGTATCTGGATGTCACCTGTGGCGAGGTCTTTCAGGATGTTTTCACGCTTCTTGCCCTTCACGATACCTGTGAGGAGTTCCACACGGATGTCTATATCTTTCAGGAAGTCACGGAGGGTTTGGAGGTGTTGCTCGGCGAGAATTTCTGTAGGAGCCATCAAGCAGGCTTGGAAACCATTGTCGAGGGCGATGAGCATGGTCATCAGTGCCACGAGGGTCTTGCCCGAACCGACATCACCTTGCAGGAGGCGGTTCATTTGGCGACCGCTGCACATGTCGGCACGTATCTCGTGCATCACTCGCTTCTGTGCCCCCGTCAACTCGAAGGGGAGGTTGTGGGCATAGAAGCCGTTGAAGATGTCGCCGATGCGATTGAAGATATAGCCTCGATACTTGCGCCGTTGGTCGCTCGCATACCTTAATATATTGAGTTGCACATAGAAGAGTTCCTCGAATTTGAGGCGCACCTGTGCCTTCTGCATCTCCTGGTGGGAGTGCGGATAATGGATGAATCGGAAGGCGGTGTCTCGGGAGATGAGGTGCAGGCGACCCACGATGAAGTCGGGGAGGGTTTCGGGAAGGGGAGGCAACAAGCCCACCAAGGTCTTGGTCAACTTCTCGATGGTGCGAGAGCTGAAACCATACTTCTTCATCTTCTCGGTGGTGTTGTAATAAGGTTGCATCCCCATCTCGGAAATCTGGAGGTTGCTGGCATCGTCCATCTCGGGATGGGAGAACTGGTAGCGACCGCCATAGACGGTAGGTTTGCCGAAGACGATGTACTCCGTGCCCACCTTGTAGGTCTTGATGATGTATTGTGACGAACGAAACCATACCAGATCGACCACACCGAAGCCATCCGAGAAGTGAGCCACCAGTCGCTTGTTGCGCTTGCCGGTGTCAAACTCCTCGTAGCTCAGTATCTTACCCTTGATTTGCACAAAGGGCATATCGGGGGTCAACTCGCTGATATGGAATATCTTGCTCCTATCTACATATTTATAAGGATAGTATTCCAACAAGTCACCATAAGAGTTGATACCAAGTTCCTTGCTCAGTATCTCCTTCTTCTTGGGACCTACACCGGGTAGGTACATGATGTCTTGATTTAGAATACTATTCATTATTCAGATAATAATGCTTCGGCAACCTTGATGTCGAATGGGGTGGTAATCTTGATGTTCTCACGATTGCCCTCCACCATTGCCACTTGGCAACCGAGGCTTTCCACAACACTGGCATCGTCGGTGAACTGTTCCTTATAACCTTGGTTGAAGGCTTGCTTAGCTAAACCGATGTCGAAGGTCTGTGGGGTTTGCACGATGCGATAGTCGTCACGAAGAACGTTCTTGCCACCGCCACGCTTGTCGATATAGCGCAAGGTGTCGGTCACGGCATAGACAGGGATGGCGGCATATTCCTCACGTGCTGCCTCGTAACATTCCGAGATGACTTCGGTGGAGACGAAAGGGCGTACGCCATCGTGGATGCCTACCACTCCGTCCTCGTCGTCAGGAATGAGGGCGAGTCCGTTCTTGGATGATTGGAAGCGAGTGTCGCCTCCATTGGCTATCTGATGCTGGATGTCGAAGTGATGTTCCTCGCAGAGTTGTTGCCAATAAGCCTGTTGGCTCTCTGGCAATACCAAGATGATGTTGAGGTTGGCATCATACTCGTGGAAACGCTCGATGGTGCGCATCAAGATAGGTTTGCCAGCCACTGGCAGAAACTGCTTGGGAATCTCACTTCCCATGCGGAGGCCCTTGCCTCCGGCTACTATGATAACGTAATCCATATTATCTTTTCTCCATCAGGTGAGCATACTGCATTCCTTTCTGTAGCTTTGCTACTTCCTCTGTACCTACGAAGTAACTCAAAATCTGGTAGGCGTAAGGGAGGGTGGCGGCAGGACCTTCACCCGTGATGACGTTGCCGTCTTCCTGGAAGAGTTCGCCAGTGTAAGTAGTGCTTTCTCCGAAATAACGCTCAAAGCCAGGAGAGCAAGTGGCTTTCTTGCCATCGAGGATGCCAGTGCTAGCCAATACCATAGGAGCGGCGCAGATGGCACCTACTCTTTTGCCTGCCTTGTTTTGGGCGATGAGAGCTTGGCGCACTCCCTCGTGCTCATTGAGGTTGGTGCTGCCTGGAAGACCACCAGGGAGAAGCAGCATGTCTGCATCCGAGAAGTCTTGGATGTCCTCAAACTTGAGGTCAGCCTTGATGGTAATGCCGTGGGAAGTTTCCACAAACTCACTGCCCGTGATGCTGACAGTCTTGATATCTACACCACCTCTGCGGAGGATGTCAACAGGAGCCAAACCTTCGATTTCCTCGAAGCCGTTGGCGAGAAATTCATATACCTTAGCCATAATTTTATACCTTTTTTGTCGTATTATTCGATTAATATTGTTAATTTTGCAAGCGTAAAGGGACTTCCGCTGTTATATGCAGTACAAAAGTGCACCTCTGGCTTCCCTTTTGCAAAAGTAATAATAATAATTGAAACTACAAAATAAATGGCAGAGCAACATTTGAAATTCGCCATATTTGGCAATGAATACCAAGCCAAGAAGTCGGCTTCCATCGAAATCATCCTCAATTATCTCGACAAGCGTGGGGCTGAGGTGTATGTGGAAAGTACCTATTATGACTTCCTGACACGTGACCAACATCTGAAGTTGAATGTCGCCGGAGTCTTCGAGGACTACAACTTCGATGTCGATTACGTCATCTCCATGGGTGGTGATGGTACCTTCCTCAAGGCGGCGAGCCGTGTGGGTGCCAAGGGTACTCCGATCATCGGCATCAATATGGGACGCTTGGGCTTCCTTGCGGATGTCTTGCCTAGTGAGATAGAGTCGGCGTTGGACAGTCTCTATGCCGGTGAATGCCAGATAGAGGAGCATGCCGTCATCCAAGTGGAAGCGAAGGGTGGTGTGCTGGCTGGTAATCCATTTGCCCTCAACGACATCGCCGTATTGAAGCGTGATGACGCCTCCATGATTTCTATCCGAACGATGGTGGATGGTGAGTTCTTGGTTACTTACCAAGCCGATGGTCTCATCGTCTCTACCCCTACGGGTTCCACTGCCTACAATCTTTCCAATGGTGGTCCTATCATTATTCCTCAGAGCGGTAGCCTCTGCCTGACTCCTGTGGCTCCCCATAGTTTGAATATCCGTCCTATCGTTATCAATGATACGGCGGAGATTACGCTTGACATCGAGAGCCGTAGCCACAACTACTTGGTGGCGATAGATGGTAGAAGTGAGCGCATGACAGAGGAAACTCGCCTCGTCATCCGTCGTGCTGCCCATAGCATCAAGATTGTGAAACAGCGCAACCAGAGATACTTCTCCACATTGAGAGAGAAGTTGATGTGGGGAGCCGACCAAAGAGCGAGATAAAGGAATTATGAACGTTTATAGAGAGATTTTTGCCGACTTCAAGCAGGGAGAACTGGCGCAGTTCTATCGCTTGATGTACCCAGAGTTGATGGTGTATGCCAATCGACTGTTGGGCGCAGACTTTGCGTTTCTTGCCGAGGACTGCGTGCAGAATGCTGTCTATAAATGTTATCTCCGATCCAATGAGATGGAGAGCGTGATGCAGTGGAAAAACTATACTTTCTTCAACTTGTTGAGCCAAGCTTGTTTGTTGGCATCGATGGAGAGGCTTAGGAACTGAATCTTGTCGTTGCCCTTGTATTTCTCTACCACTTTCTCCAGGTGAGGAATCTCCTTGCAGCAAGGACCACACCAGGTTGCCCACATATCTATATAGGTGAGTTTTCCATAAAGACTGCTCAACTTGCAAGTGCTTCCGTCTGGAGCCTCCAGGGTAGGGTCGCTAGGGAGAGGCTTGCCGTTGAAAGACTTCATGGCGGTCTTGATCATTGGCTCATACTTGGCGATGACAGCAGGATAGTCCTTGGCAAAGACCTTGTATGCTTCCCAAATGGTTTTAATGTCGCCAGTTGGCATCATGGAGTAACCATATATGAACATATTGGTAAGCAACGATTTCACCTTAGGATTGGTAATTTCCTTGTCGATGACCTTCATTTTAAAGTTTTATTTTATTACGCAATGGGGAGAGAATAGTATCAAAGGGAAAGCAACTTTTTTGCGAAAAAGTGCCATCATCGTATATTTTCCTTCTCTTTTCCTCGTATTTCTCGATGATTTCCATTATATTTGCATCCGCTAATCAGAAAAAGAGGCACTAGTGAAAAAAAGAAATATGTTTAAAGTACCGAAGTTTAAGTATAATGTCAAGACCTTGCTGATATGGCTTTGGCGAGCATGGAAGGGCAACCAGTTGCAGGCTGTGCTCAATGCTTCCATAGGCTTGTTGTCGGTGGGTGTGAGTTTGGCGCAGGTATGGGCGGTGAAGCGAGCCATCGATGTGGCTTCCCATGCCGTGGAGGGTGACATCTATTGGGCTGTGGGCTTGATGGGATGCTTGATTCTTGCCGACTTCTCCCTCAACATCTCCTCGATTTGGATTCGTAATCTCTTGGGCATCAAGGCGCAGAACCGTATGCAGCAGAAAATGCTCGACCGCATCCTTCGCTCGGAATGGCAGGGGAGAGAACGACTTCATTCGGGTGACGTGCTCAACCGACTGGAGACGGATGTAAACACGGTGGTCAACTTCTTGACGGAGACCATCCCTAATACGCTCAGTGTCTTGGCGATGTTCCTCGGTGCCTTCTTCTATCTCTTCTCCATGGACAAGTTGCTCTCGGTGGTCATCGTCATCATGATTCCTATCTTCTTGGCGTTTAGCAAGATTTATGTGGGAAAGATGCGCCAGCTGACTCGTCAGGTGCGTGATTCGGATAGTAAGGTGCAGAGTGTGTTGCAAGAGACCATTCAGCATCGTATGCTCATCAAGACCTTGGAAAAGGATGACGCGATGGTGGATAAACTTGAGAACACACAGAGGGAATTGCGTGGACACGTGGTGAAGCGTACGATGTTCAGCGTGTTCAGCAATCTTATTGTCAACTTTGGTTTTGCTTTAGGTTATCTCGTGGCTTTCCTTTGGGCGGCCATTCGCATGAGTACCGGCAGTCTGAGTTTCGGAGGAATGACTGCTTTCTTGCAGTTGGTCAATAAGATTCAGGTGCCTGCAAGAAACCTCACCAAGTTGGTGCCAGCCTTCGTGGGTGTGTTCACGGCGGCAGAGCGATTGATGGAGTTAGAGGAGGACCCTCTCGAAGAACAAGGCGAACCGATAGAGGTGGCATCGCCTTGTGGCATCCGACTGACGGATGTCTGCTTTAGATATGAGGAGAATGCAGTTCGGAATGAGGAAAATGCTGAAGCAGCATCTGATAATCAGGTTCGTCCTAATGTTATCAACCATTTGAACTTCGACTTCCGTCCAGGCAGCTGTACGGCTATCTTAGGAGAGACGGGAGCCGGAAAGACCACGCTCGTTCGTCTGATATTGGCTTTGTTGCATCCAGTGGAGGGAAAGGTAGAGATTTATCATAAGGAGGAAAGTCAGGAACTTTCCTCTCGCCACCGTTGCAACTTTGTGTATGTGCCACAAGGCAATACGTTGATGAGTGGAACCATACGTGAAAACTTGCGATTAGGCAAGCTCGATGTCACCGATGAGGAGATGATTTTGGCTTTGCATACGAGTTGTGCCGACTTCGTGATGGAGTTGCCGCAAGGTCTAGATACCATCTGTAGCGAACAGGGTGGGGGATTGAGCGAGGGACAAGCCCAGCGTATCGCCATAGCTCGCAGCCTTCTCCGCAACCGTAGCATCATGCTCTTTGATGAGGCTACGAGTGCCTTGGATCCAGAGACGGAACGCCAGCTCCTCCAAAATATTTTGTCTTCCCACGACAAGACCATCATCTTCATCACGCATCGCCCTGCCGTTGTGGAGTATTGCGACCAAGTGCTGAGGATAGAGCGTGGGGCGTAAATTCTACCTCACACCACACTGAGTGATATGTAATTCTCAGATATATAGTGGCTTATGTGCTGTGTGGTGTGGCGCTTGACACCTCACTTACACCTCACGCTATCTCACTCACTCCTTTCGTGTGGTGTCGTGTGGTGTGAGTGAGGTGTCGAACACCATATCTCACTCTCGTAACTTCTTGTGTGATAGTGTGCTAATGCATACTTAGTGAGGTGTGAGATAGAAAGGCGAGATCCCTGCTTCACTAGAATAAGGAGCAAATGACCGCTCGTCATATAGTGCAGACTGTCTGCCTATGATAGCCAAACTGTCCGCCTACGGCAGTCAGACTGTTCAGTTAGGACAGCCGACCGTCATAGGCGGACAGTTTCGTATGCAACTCTTATATGTTGTCTTTATTTATTGTATTCTGCTGTAACATCCTTCACTTTATATTTCAATCCTTCCTTGGATGCTTCGATTTCAAAGTAAGCCGTACTGGTGAGACCTTTTATATCTACAGTCTGTGGCTTATCTGTACCATTATTGAATATGACATTCACCAATTCGGCTGCATTATCAATGCTGACTTCCTTGTAGTACCATGTCTTTCCACCAATGGCCTTTGTTTCTGTCATCTTTTCACCAGGCCACTCAACAGATGGAGCTTTCTTCCATGTATAGCAGTATAGTGGATTCCATTTCACAGCATCGGCATTTACATAAATCATAAATTTATATGCCTTGAACTTCTCAATCGTATATTGATGTGTGGCGATATTTCTAACTTCACCATTCACAAGCAAGCCAACTTTCAAGGTGCAAGTACGATTGATGCTGATTTCCTTACCACTTTCTGCAGTTGTGCTCTTTGCAGTAGGGGTTGATCCGTCTAAGGTATAAACCAATTTGGCTCCCTCAGTCTGGCTGACTGCAGTAAGTGTGGTCTTGAAACCTTCCTCGTATGAGCCGGAAGGCACGTCGGTCCAAGAGGTTTCTGCATCATTAGAGAGGAAATAGGCATAGTGATAACCAGAAAGAATCTTTGTATAGCCTGTTTCTCCTGCATATCCTGCTGCATCATTACCTACAGCCACAAGAAGTTTGTGCTTAGTGCCAGTCACCTCATTGACATATAAGGTATTCTGGCATTTCTTGTTTGCGTAATTACTCATATTGGTGATACCAGCATATTTACGAGCAGCAATCATCTCCTTCAACTCAGGCTTGTAATCTCTCCAATGTGGCTGGAAGATACAAGGTGTTCCTGGCATGGCGAGCATATAGGCATTGGCTGCAAGCGTATCCCGCTTAAGAGGATCCAACTGCTCCTTTTCAGAACGGTATTGCATGTCGTGATTCTCGACGAAAGTAACTGCATAACGACGATAATTGGCATCGTGCATAAGATTTTCGTTGCTGCTCAACTTTGTCCAATTTGGAGCTGCAACAACCTTATTATCTCTTACGCCGATAGCGTCACGAACATTATAACGGAACTGGAAGTCGAAGGCTGCGCTCTTCTTGTTGGTTCTGTCTATCCAACTTTTTATCTTTTCGTTACCATCCCAATATTCGCCAACAGAATATTCTACACCTACGGCATCATTATAGTCGGCAACATGGTTGCCATCGAAACCTTTCACCATGTCATAGCGGAAACCAATATAACCTAAATCGTTCTTGAGGTAATCCACATAGGCTTTCATAATCTTTTGTACGTTTGCGCTCTTGTGATCCAGGTCGCGGCAGTCATCAAAGTCTGTTCCTTCATCGATGTTGTTGCTGAGGCTTACACCATCGGTTGCTGCTTGAGTTGCAGTTTTTCCTTGATCATCATTTTTGCAAATATCGGTGGGCAGCATCTGATAGGTCACACCTTTGTATGTCTCTGCAGGGAAGTTAAACCAGCCCTCTGTGTTGCGATGGTTGATGACAACATCTGCTATCGCACCGATACCGTTAGCTTTAAATTTGGTAATCAGGTTTCTGAGTTCTGTCTCTGTTCCGAAAGAAGAGTTCTGATTGAAATAATAATATGGCTTATAGCCCATTACCTGTACTGTTTCAGCACATTTTCCGCTTTGTGGAAGCCAAACAAGGTCGATATAGTTTTTCATATCTTCGGCTTGGTTGGCTAAGACCTTCCATTGTGATTCATTGTAAGAATCCCATGAGAATCCTTGCAGCATCACACCGCTATAGTCGCTTGGCCATCCTTGAGAAGTCAGACCGGGGGTAGGTTCTGGTTCTGGAGTTGGGGTAGGAGTAGGTGTAGGTGTTGGCTCTGGTATATCAGGGTCGTTACTACTTGAACAAGCTCCGAGAGTGAGTGCCATTGCGGCGAGGAGGATGAAATATAATTTCTTCATGTTAATATATTTATTGTTTTTTATCGTAGGTTTGTATTGTTATTACGTTGACAAAGTTACTATTATTTTAATTAGCTTGTATCATTAATTGATGCAAATCAAGTGAATATACAGTGCAAACGTTTGCATGATGTAAAGGCATAAATAGGCGGCTCCCGGAAACGAGAGCACCCCAGTCATTATAACTTTTTTATTTTTTCAAACTAGTCATTATAACTTTTTGATTTCTTCAACACTCAATCCTGTAGCCTGTGCTATGATTTCGGCAGGAACTTTCTGAGCTAGCAAGCTGAGAGCAATAGCTTTCTTCTCTTTAGCCCTACCCTTGACCTCTCCTCTTACTTCTCCCTCCACTATGCCTTCCGCACGACCTTCCGCACGACCTTCTGCACGACCTTCAAGTTTAGCATTTGTTAGCACGTCATTTTGTATCATGATAGCGTTAAGATGCTCATCGTATGCGTGGCGCTCAGT
This sequence comes from Prevotella sp. CAG:732, assembly GCA_000436035.1. GTDB lineage: Bacteria > Bacteroidota > Bacteroidia > Bacteroidales > Bacteroidaceae > Prevotella. Next base: position 26,159 of record FR893215.1, read on the forward strand.
ATCTGACATCTCATAATATTTCAGTTTCTCACGAGCCTCTTGAAGCCCAGGTGCCTTGGTGTCAGCAGCTATTACCCCATTTTTGAGATAGTTAACCCATTCCTCCAATGGCGATTTGACCACACTGTTGAATTCGTTGACACGAACAAGAATGTAGGTTGGGAAAATCTCTGAAGGTGATTTTCTAACGATATTGTCTTTTTCTTTGGTGCTGATGATAAGCTGGTCTTTCGTATGTAGCCCCACGAAACTGTTCTGCCCCACATAGATATAGTCAGAACCTTTGCCCAAATCAAAGTAAAGGATACAGATGGAATAGACCTTCTTCACCTCCTTATAACTGTTTTCCAGGTTGATGTGCTTAAAAATAGATTCGTCCCATCTAAAATATGAAGTTTCAAAATAATGCAACTTTCTAAATGCATGAATGTCTACAATCAAAGTTTCTCCTCTATCGTTTTCAACTTTTAAGTCTATTCTGTTTGCAACATCAAGGAAATCAAAATATTTATGGTTCTCAGTGCATTTTAGAACTTTCAAGATTTTCACCTCTTCGTTCAAGAATACTGTGAGGAATCCTTCCAGCACTCCGAAATTGGCTTTCTGACGAAGCAATCTTTTGATAGCCCAGTCGAAGCGAATGTATCTGTCTTTCAGTTCTGCCATAATATCTTATTTTATTAAATGCCACATTTCATTTGCAAATATACGACAATTTATCGTAACCACCAAATGTCAAAGTAGGAATTAATATTAAAAAACTTGAAAACATTTGGTAGTCTCGATAATTATTGCGTAATTTGCGCAACGTAAAAAGCGCAATAAGATTATGGCAACAATCAACAACCCTTTCGTGATGTATGGATACAAAGGCGCAGAGTACTTCTGCGACCGTGAGAAAGAAACCGAGAAGATGATGATTTCGCTCCACAACGAGCGAAATATCACGCTTGTCGCACCTCGTCGTATGGGTAAAACGGGATTGATACATCATGTTTTCCATCAATTGGAAGATCAATATCCAGATGTGAAATGCTTCTACCTAGACATTTTTGCCACCAAGAACTTGGAGCAAATGGTGCAACTGATGGCTTCGGAAATCATCGGAAAGCTTGATACTGTCTCACAAGCAGCATTGCGAAAAGTCCAGGAGTTTTTTAGTAGTTGGCGACCTACACTAACCATAGACGAGTTGACTGGTATTCCAACCTTCTCTTTGGACATCAAACCAAGCGAGGGACGTGAGAGCTTGAAGCGAATCTTCGAGTATATGAAGCAATCTGGAAAACGATGCTACGTGGCGATTGATGAGTTTCAGCAGATATTGAATTATCCTGAGGATGGTGTCGAAGCATTGATACGCTCATACATCCAATTCCTCCCGAACGTATATTTTGTATTCTCTGGTAGTCAACAACACATGATGGAAGAGATGTTCTTATCGGCGAATCGCCCATTTTTCCAAAGTTCCCTTGTCATGTCACTACCATGTATCGCCGTGTCAAATTATCTATCATTTGCCAATCGTCTTTTGTCGTCACAAAAACGAGAAGTGGATGTAGACACATTCACCTATATCTACTCGCAAGCCGACAGCGTAACTTGGTATGTACAAGCCATCCTACATGGTATTTACGAACATCGTGATGAGCATATCAATAAGGACTTAGTGGATGAAGTGATTCAAGAGTTGATAGAGGAGCAAGCCATGGCATACCAAAACTATTGTGCATGGCTGACCGAAAACCAGCAGTTACTCTTGTTAGCAATTGCCAAGGAGCAAATGGTTTCCTCCCCACTTAGTCAACAGTTCATCTTGACCCACCACCTACCTGCCACCAGCAGCGTAAAGACAGCCCTGAAGGCTTTAGTGGACAAGCAATTAGTCAACAAGACACCAAAAGGCTACTTTGTCAGCGACCGCTTCTTTGCTAAATGGCTAGCAAGAGGGGAATAAAGCACTGAAAAGGCAACTCTCGGAATGCAAGAGCCGCCTGGTAATCTTTTCTCATCAAACTTTCTGGTGGCATATATATCACGCATATTCTTGATGTCCTCGTCATAAAACTCAAGTTCCTCACGGGAAAGTTTGCGGAGGTCGCCTATTTCTGCCAACTTGCGAAGTTTAGTGAAAGTATCAATGATGGCAATGGTAGTGCCGATCAAAATTTTTGATCAGTTCATCTTTCTCTCTGTTATTCAACTCAATAACATAGCCTGGAGGAAACTTTTTGGGGAAAATGAGGGAAAGAATGAAGGGCATACAAAAAGGCGGTCTCTGAATAGAAACCGCCTTTAATATATAAGTTTGCAATGGTGAAGTTGCTTATTCTACTGTACAGAAGATATTGTCATTTGTCTTTCTTGTAGGATACAACTTGATCGTGTTGCCTGCAACTGTAAGGTTGGCGCCATCTTGCTCCAAGTTGTCGATGCTTCCACCGAGGTTAATTGGCCAATCCTTATTTACAATGAACTTCCAACCATCGGCTGTTACGCCTGCCATAGTAGCCTCGAAGCAATACTCCTCAGCATTCCAGGTCATGGGAACTGGGGCTTCCTTATCCCAGCCTTGGAATTGACCAACCATACCCATGGACTCAACCTTTGTGGCAGTAATCGTGCCTTCTGAAAGATTTACATCCATGTAGTAAACGCCTTCTCCTGCATTTACACCAAGATTGTTTCCGTTGTTGGCATCAATAGCAGCATCTTTGAATGTGACGAAGTTACTTGCACCGATAGCGTTATCCCAGCTTCCTGCTACGCGCTGGAACTTAAACTCAAAGCCGGCATTGTTAGGATCGGCTAAATAGATGTAACCAGTATATGTACCCTTCTCATCGTCTACAAGGGCAAGCTTCTGGTCTGAAGATCCCCAAGCGTCTGTACTACCGATGAAGTAGATGAATGGATCGTACATCACTTTCTCAATAGTATAAGAATAGTCCATCATGTTGAGAGTGAGTCTGTACTTGCCAGGCTCTGCAATCTTACCAGCACCAGGGCCATCGCTTGTCAACAAACCTGTCATGCTGACGTCGCCGTCAATCTTTGGTCCTACTACACCAGCAGCCCAGAAGGTTTCGGCATCAATGTTCTTCTTAGGAATAACCTTCCAACACTGGTTAGCCTCTTTTGTTTCGAAAGTGAGTGTGAAGATAGGATCGTCATATACATCCTTGTCGCTGTGCTTGAATGCCTGCTTAGCACTTACAGTATTCCAACCGTCAACGCCTTCGGCATTAAACATATCGCCTACGAGGTAGTAACCCTCGTCGATAACAGGAGCCACAGGAATAGCCTTTACCTGGAAAGTTTCAGATGTTGCCATCTTTACAACGGTAGAACCATTGTTAAACCATGCGTCAAGCGTAGCATTGATGTCATGCTCAATTGGGCGCTTGCCATACGTTTCTGAGATGTATGATGCCAAATCGGCTGTTGCCATCTTGCCGTCATTGTCAATGTCGTAGGTCTTGTCGCCCAGATTGATCTTGATGGTTGGTGTGTAACCGGCGTCGGAAGAAGTGGGAGCAACAATGCTCGCCACTTGAATTTTCTCTTCCGTTACATTAGCCAAGTTGATGACATCTACTGGAGTAACGCTACCGTTTCCGAAAGCTACAGCTTCCTCCTCAGGATTTATCTGTGGGTTAGCCCAGTCGGTATAATCCTCGGTACATGACACCATAGCCATCAGCAGGGTCAACTGACGATGGATGAATTGTTTGGATAAATCACGATGTTGACTTTATCTATATTTAGAGGCTTCATGTTACCAAACATTTACAAATTTTGGCTCTTCAGTAGCAGGGAGCGTTGTGTCGAAGTTATTGGCGAGAGTGCCATGCTTGCCATAATAATCGAGCTTGATGGCCTCAGCAAGATAGTCTTTGCTCCAATGCCCTGTAATGCATTGTACCATATACCAATAGCGAGCTTTGAGGTCTTTAACTCGTTGGAGTAAAATTATGTTATGAGTCCAATTTAAGTGCTTGATGGGTAATGTGTTTACATTATTTTTCAATTGCGCAACCGCTGGTTGCGCAATTGAAAAATATCCAACTTTAACCATGGTCAACTCCTTGTTGTACTCATTGTAAAACTGCATCATGCACTGCATGTTTCTTACGGAGAATCCTTTCCTTTCAGGATACTCATTCTTAAGATCTACA
>FR893216.1 GCA_000436035.1 Prevotella sp. CAG:732
TCCCCCTAATTTATCGGGTGAGCCGGTGCTTTTTTTGTTGTTCGCATTTGTGATTTATCATTTATTATTTATTAATTATTTGTTGGTTTGCCATTTTTTTCATACCTTTGTAGCATCAATTCATAAATACAACAGAATGAAAAGAATGATTCCTTTGTTTCTCGCCGCACTCATCGGTGGCTCTTTCACCTCTTGCAGCGAGAAAAAGAAGAGTGATGTCATCATCGCTCCTAAGCCTCAGGCTCCTAAGCCTAAGAAGACCCAGAAGATGAGCGAGTATGAGCAAGCTCGTGACGTGGAGTGGCTCGGCACGACCTACAAGGTGGTGGTGAAGAGAGAGGCTGACAGCAGCTTGCCACTGGCGCAGGGTGACGACAACACCAAATACTACGACAATAAAATCACCGTGCGCATCCTTCGCAAGGACGGCACGGAGTTCTTCAATCGCACCTTCTTGAAATCCGACTTCACAGGCTATCTCGATACCCATACCAAGGAGGAGGGCGCGCTGCTGGGCATCGTCTTCGTCGAGGCGGATGGCGACAACCTCAGTTTTGCGGCTAGTGTGGGATCTCCCGACATCACCAGCGATGAGTATGTGCCTCTGAAGGTGAAGATCTCTCGCATGGGAGCCGTCTCCATGGGGAAAGACTCGCAGCTCGATACTGCTTCCGATGATACTCAAGAAGAAGAGGAAGAGGGAGTTTAATTAAATAATAAATGATAAATAATAAATAATAAAAAGGGGTACGAAAAAAGCTCATCCTATAGCACTGGATGAGCTTTTTTCATATCTTTTAGCTTCGTGCGACTTTTTAGTTTCGTGCAACGAAGCAAGGGGTGTGTCTTAGAACTTCGCCATCTTGATGGCATCAATGGCACATTCATCGCCTTTGTTGCCCAGTTTGCCACCGCAGCGGTCCTTAGCCTGCTGCAAGTCGTTGGTGGTGAGCAAACCATAGATGACTGGTATCTCTTGGGTAGCGTTGAGGCGGGCGATGCCGTATGTGACCCCCTGACAGATATAGTCGAAGTGAGGGGTCTCGCCACGGATCACGCAACCGAGGATGATGACAGCGTCATATCCACCGTTGAGTACCATTTGGTGTGCGCCATATACGAGTTCGAAGCTTCCCGGTACGGTCTTCACATGGATGTTCTCTGTGAGCGCACCATGCTTCTCCAGTGTCTTGACAGCTCCGTCGAGCAAGGCACCCGTAATCTCTGGGTTCCATTCAGCCACGACAATGCCGAAGCACATGTTGCTGGCATCAGGGACCTTCGAGAAATCGTAGTCTGACAAATTATGAAGTGCTGTAGCCATATATATCAATAATGTGTAGATGCGTGATTAGTTGGAAGCTCTTTCGATGTACTTGTCGATCTCGCCGCTCTGTACGAGCATAGAGTTGACGTACTTCTTCTTGACATCCTGGTAGATGCTCAAGGCGTCAGCCTTCTTGTTCTGGCTCTCCAAGATCTCACCAGCCTTGATGAGGAATACAGGAGAGAGACTGTTGTTGGTGTCGTCATCAGCCTTGCTGTCTGCCATGCTTGCAGCCTTCTTGAAGGCGCTGACAGCATCGTCCAACTTGTTGAGGTGAGCGTAAGCATCGCCGAGAGCTGCCTCTGCGGCAGGTGAAATCATCTGGTCGCCCTTGCTGGAGAAAGCGTCGAGGCTCTTCTCTGCCTCAGCCCACTTGCCGAGGTTGGCATAGCAAAGACCGGCATAGAGGTTGGCGAGGTTACCAGCGTCTGTGCTGCCATACTCGCTGGCAATCTTGGCGAAACCGATGTAGCCTGCGCCATCACCATTGAGCGCCTGGTCGAACATCTCGTTGTTGAAGTATGTCTGACCTTTGCCCAACATAGTGCTTGCCTTGTCCTCACGAGGACCGGAAATCTGGGTGTTGTAAACGAAAATACCTGCAATAACCACGATGATGGCGGCTACTGCGCCGAGGATGATCTTCTTGTTCTTCAAGAAGAATGCCTCACGAATGTTAAGGCTCTCGCTTTCTGGAGCCTGTACGTTGATGTTTGCCATTTTTATGTTTTGTTTTTTATTATTCTTGCTTGGGGCAGCTTTTGCGTTGACGCATAGCTACACTTTAGGCTGCAAAAATACGCAATTTTATTCACATATTGAAATTTCTTGCCCACTTTTTTCGTTTTTTGCACTTTTTCTGCTAACTTTGCAGTCCAAAAGCTACGTTTACCGTATGATTTTAGAGAATATTTCCATCATCAACTATAAAAACATCAAGGCTTGCAACCTGGAGTTGTCGCCCAAGATCAACTGTCTTATCGGCCATAATGGGGTGGGTAAGACCAACTTCCTTGATGCCATCTATTATCTCTCGTTCTGCCGGAGTGCCTTCAATCCCATCGACTCGCAGGTGATCACCCATGGCGAGGAGTTCTTCATGCTGGAGGGCAACTATCGTAACGACAATGGAGACATCGACAACATCTATTGTGGCATGAAGCGTGGCACCAAGAAGCACTTCAAGCGCAACAAGAAGGAGTACAAGCGACTGTCGCAGCACATCGGTCTCATCCCTCTCATATTCGTCTCTCCCTCAGATACTTCGCTCATCGAGGGCGGAAGCGAAGAGCGCAGAAAACTGATGGACGTGGTCATCTCACAGTACGACCATTCCTACATCGAGGCACTCGCCAACTACAACAAGGCTTTGCAGCAGCGCAACGCTCTCCTGAAGATGGAGGAGGAACCCGACCTTGCCTTGATGGAAATCTGGGAGGGGGAGATGGCTCGCAATGGCGAACTCCTCTACCAGAAGCGTGATGCCTTCGTGAAGGAACTCTTGCCTGTGTTCCAGCGCATCTACCAGCATATTTCGGGCAATCGTGAGGAGGTGAAGTTGAGGTATGTGTCTCATTGTCAGAGAGGTGCGCTGCTGGATGTGATTCAGCGAGACCGGTTCAAGGATCGTGCCGTGGGCTACTCGCTGCATGGTGTGCATAGGGATGACCTGGAGATGTTGATAGGCGACTATCAGATGAAGCGTGAGGGAAGTCAGGGACAGAACAAGACGTTTGTGCTCGCATTGAAGTTGGCGCAGTTTGATTTCCTTCGCCGTACGGTGTCGAACACCACGCCGTTGCTCCTCTTGGATGACATCTTCGACAAGTTGGATGCCCAGCGAGTGGAGGCAATCGTGCAGTTGGTGTCGGGCGACAACTTCGGTCAGATTTTCATCACCGATACCAACCGTGACCATCTCGACCGCATCCTCTCCCGTACTAGTGGCGATTATCGCATCTTCACGGTAGAAGAAGGGGAGGTGAAGATGATAAATGATAAATATTAAATGATAAATTATAAATATTACCTTTATTCTCGTGTTTAGAAGAAAAGTAAAGTCGATACAGGAACTGCTCCCTCAGATATTGCGTCATGAGGGACTGGAGACCCCCTTGCAGCAGCAACGATTGCTGTCGGCATGGGATGAGGTGGTGGGGAAGCCCATCGCCCAATATACGGGTGAGCGTTTTATCAAGAACCAGACGCTCTTTGTCAAGGTGTTGAGTCCTGCCCTCCGTGCCGACTTGACGATGGGGCGTAGCCTCCTTGTCAAGCGATTGAATGAAAAGGCGGGGGGACAAGTCATCTTCGACATTAAGTTCTACTAGTAATTCCTTTAACTTCTTCGCCTGCAAAAGTTTAGTTAGTTGTCACTTCATCCATCAGAATGTCGTGGCTTTCGAATGGTATCTCCTGGAGCTTTTGAAAGCCGAAGCAGATACCTATTTTATATACTTCTGTGCCATCAGCCTCCTTTCGTTCACTATGATTTTCCTCCATACCCCGAAGCTTGGTGAGGAAGCGGTCGTAATACCCCTTGCCTCTTCCGAGCCGATGACCAGTATCATCGAAACTCATGCCGGGGATGATGGCGACTTCTATCTCCGGATATTTCTCTTCAGGGAAGAGCTTGCCGATAGGCTCCATGATGTGAAAACTACCTTCGGCAAGGTCGTGCTTGCCGGTGTATTCCCTGACCACCATGTCTTTGTCATTGACCACCACTGGCAGGAGGACTCGTTTCCCCTCTGCCACCAACTCGTCTATCCACTCGTGGGTGTTCACCTCGTCGGGCAGGGAATAGTAGAGGAGGAGGGTGTGGGCTGCCATCACCTTCGGATGTTTCCGAAGCTTCGAAATAGCGGAAAGCGACAGCTCCCCAAGTTGGTCTTGGGAGAACTGTCGCTTTCTATTGCGAATCTCTTTTCTGAGTTCTTGCTTGTCCATATTGCTTTCTAAGCTTTCCTAATGTGCTAGAAGTTACTTCTTCTTCTTCTTTTTTGTGAGCGGCTTCTTCGCAACTGCCGCAGGCTTCTTAGGGAAGGCGGCGTTGTTGTGGAAGACCTCCAAGGTATGGCGAATCACTGGGTCATCTTGGTTGATGTACTCCGTCCACGCCTGCTCATTGAGCATATTGTAGATGATACGACCATTGAGGCTTCGCTCCAAGAGCTTATGCGATTTCTTGATGAGCAAGTTGCGGCGCTGCAAGCCATGCTTGTCGGCATAGGTGGCAAACTGTTCCACCAAGTTCTGCTTGTTCAGGTAGTCTGACATCTCCATCATCTCCTTGAAGTTGTTCAGTTTCAGACGGTTGTCGTCGGTGTAGCTGAACGCATACTGGAGGATGAGACCGCTCATACTTGCCTCCTTGAAGTAAGAGGTCATGTCGAGGGTATCTTCTGGCACGAAGATGTCTGGCGTGATGCCGCCACCACCATATACCACACGTCCTAAGCCTGTATGGTAGGCAGGACCGGTGTGCTTGATGCTGTCTTGTGAGAAGAACTCGCCGTGCTGATAACGGGTCAGGAGGTCTTGCTCATAGTCCTTGTCGTCGCCCATGGTGTAAGGCTTCTGGATGCAACGACCCGATGGGGTGTAGTAGCGTGCGATGGTGAGACGGATGAGGCTGTGGTCTGGGAACTCCAACTGCTGTTGTACCAATCCCTTGCCAAACGAGCGGCGACCGATGATGGTGGCGCGGTCGTTGTCCTGCATCGCACCGGCGAAGATCTCTGCCGATGAGGCTGAACCCTCATTGATGAGCACTACCAATGGTATCTTCTGATAAGAACCCTTGCCATCGCTGAGATAGTCGTGGCGAGGAGACTTGCGTCCCTGGGTATAGACGATCAACTTCTTGTCTGGCAAGAACTCGTTTGCCATGCTCACCGCTGCCGAGAGGTAACCACCGGAGTTGTCACGCAGGTCGATGCAGAGGTTCTTGAATCCCTCCTGTGAGAGCTTCGCCAGGGCGATGAGCATCTCAGGGTAGGTGTTCTCACCGAAGTTCTTGATGCGGATATATCCTGTCTCGTCATCCAACATATAGGATGCGGTGACGCTCTTGGTAGGAATCTCGCCACGGGTGACGGTGAAGGTTTGTACCTTCTTGCTGCCATATCTCACGACGCCTATCTTCACCTTGGTGTCCTTCGGACCCTTCAGTCGGCGCATCGCCTCCTGGTTGGTCACGATCTTGCCCACGAAAGGTTTGCCATCCACGGCAACAATCTTGTCGCCTGCCAGGAGTCCGGCTTTCTCGGCAGGACCATTCTGGATGACGTTCTGGATGTGGATGGTGTCGTCACGGATGACGAACTCCACGCCCACGCCAGAGAACGAACCCTTGAGGTCGTCGGTGGCTGCGGCTGCATCCTTGGCGCTGATATAGACCGAGTGAGGGTCGAGTTCGGCGAGGATGAGCGGTATCGCCTTATCTACCAGCGAGTCGATGTTGACAGCATCGACATATTGGTCGTCAATGAGGTGAAGCAAGTTGTTGAGACGGTTGCTTCCGCTATTGACAATGTTGAGTCGGTTTCCCGAAAAGTGATTCGAGAAAAACGAACCGAGGAAGATACCCACCACGACGCAGATTGCCATGATGATGGGCATGAATCGGTTTGACTTATTCTTGTTACTACTCATGTTTACTAACGTTTAAATTTCTTTCATCTGGATTGAGATATTCCACCTTGATGCCGGCTCTCTCCAGCAGTTCGATGCCTTCGTTGAGTCGGTATTTCTCTGCATAGACCACACGCTTGATGCCCGCCTGGATGATGAGCTTGGCGCACTCGATGCAAGGGGAGGCGGTGACGTAGAGGGTACTGCCATCGCTGTTGTTGCTGCTGCGCGCCAACTTGGTGATGGCGTTTGCCTCGGCATGGAGCACGTAGGGTTTGGTGACATCGTTCTCCTCACAGACATTCTCGAAGCCGCTGGGGGTTCCGTTGTATCCATCGCTGATGATCATCTTGTCCTTGACCACCAAAGCACCTACTTGTCGGCGCTTGCAATAACTGTTTTCTGCCCAAATGCGAGCCATACGAAGGTATCGCAAGTCGAGCTTGGTCTGCTTATCATCCATCGGATTAAATTATATATTATAATGAATAAATAATAAATGGGCTTACACCTTCTATGCTAATGAATTCTTCATTCTTCTCTCTTCACTTCATTGCGCTCTAGCAGAGCGTCAATGGTTGGCTCCTGCCCACGGAATCGCTTGTAGAGCGTCATCGGATGCTCCGTGCCACCCTTCGACAAGATGTTGTCACGGAAGCTTTGGGCGGTAGCCTGGTCGAAGATGCCATTCTTCTTGAAGACACTGAAGGCATCGGCATCGAGCACCTCTGCCCACTTATAACTATAGTAGCCAGCGGCATAACCGCCTGCCATGATATGCGAGAACTGCACGGTCATACAGGTGTTTGGCAACTGTGGCATCACGATCGCCTTCTCCCATGCCTTCTTCTCGAATGGGATGATGTCGTCGGTGAACTCGTCCTTCTTCGTGTAGTACGCCATGTCGAGGAGACCGAAACTTACCTGGCGCAAGCAAGCGTAGGCTGCCATGAAGTTGCGGCTCTTCACGATGCGCTCTATCAACTCGTCTGGCAATGGCTCGCCTGTCTGGAAATGGAAGGCGAAGGTGCGGAGGAAGTCCTTCTCCACCGCATAGTTCTCCATAAACTGGGATGGCAACTCCACGAAGTCCCACCATACGTTGGTGCCTGAGAGACTCTCGAAGCGGGTGTTGGCGAACATGCCGTGCAGGCTGTGTCCAAACTCGTGGAGGAAGGTCTCTACCTCGCCCAAGGTCAAGAGGGCTGGCTTCTCCTCGGTAGGTTTGGTGAAGTTCATCACTACACTCACATGAGGGCGCACATTGTTGCCCTTGTGGTCGATCCACTGTCCCTGGAACTCTGTCATCCAAGCTCCTCCCTGCTTACCCTTGCGAGGGAAGAAGTCGGCGTAGAAGACGGCGAGATAACTGCCATCCTTGTCGAACACCTCGTATGCCTTCACGTCTGGGTGATATACTGGGATGTCCTTGTTCTCCTTGAAGGTGATGCCGTAGAGCTTGTTGGCAAGTCCGAACACGCCATCGATCACCTTGTCCAACTGGAAGTAAGGGCGGAGCATCTCGGCATCGAGGTTGAACTTCTCCATCTGCAACTTATGGGAGTAGTAACTGAAGTCCCATGGCTTGATGTCGAAGTCGTCGCCCCCCAGTTTCTTGGCAAGTGCCTCTATCTCAGCCACCTCCTTCACGGCGGTAGGCTTGTAGGCGGCGATGAGGTCGTTCAAGAGTTGATATACGTTGTCGATATTCGTAGCCATACGATGCTTCAGCACGTAGTCGGCGTAGGTATCGAAACCGAGCAACTGGGCTAGCTCACGACGCAGGTTGACGAGTCGCTTGCATATCTCCAGGTTGTTGGAATCATTGTCGTGGATGCACTCCGTGTTGCGTGCCATATACATCTCCTTGCGCAGTTCACGCTGGGTGGAGTATGTCATGAATGGGGAGTAGCTAGGGTAGTCGAGCGTGAACACCCATCCCTCTTGCTCCTTCTCCTTGGCGTTCTGTGCGGCAGCGGCGATGGCGGTCTCTGGGAGTCCGTCGAGCTGTGCCTTGTCGGTGATGTGGAGGGTGTAAGCCTTGTTCTCCTTCAAGAGGTTCTGTGAGAACTGGAGGGTGAGCATGCTTGCCTCCTCGGTCAACTTGCGCAACTTCTCCTTGCCTGCCTCGTCGAGTAGGGCACCGCTGCGTACGAATCCGTCGTAGCTGGTATCGAGAAGCATCTGCTCCTCGGCGGTCAACTCACGGTTGGGATGGTCGTGCACGAACTTGATGCGCTCGAAAAGTCGCTTGTTGAGCGTGATGTCATTGGCATGCTTGGTCAATATCGGACTCATCTTCTGTGCCAACGCCTCCAACTCATCGCAGGTCTCTGCACTCATCATGCAGGAGAACACGTTGGATACACGGCTGAGCAAGTCGTAATAATGCTCACCCTTGTCGGTGTCAACACGAGCGATGGTGTTCTCGAATGTAGGTTCTGCTGGGTCGTTGACCAACTTGTCTGTCGCCTCGTCATCTCGGCGGATTCCCTCCATGAAAGCCTCCTCGTAATCCTCCAAACGGATACGAGTGAATGGCACCGTGTCGTGCGGTGTCTGGTAGGGTTCAAAAAATGGGTTGATACGTTTCTCTATGTTCTTTTCGTCAAGCATACTAACTTTGTTTAATTTTTAGCTGCAAAGTTAGCAAAAAAAGCCGTGAATAGAGAAGGTTACGGGTGGTTTTTAACTAATATTACTTTCGCAAGTGGGAAGTTTAGGGAATTTAAAGGGAAGTTCCCATAAATTCCCTCTTCAGTAACTTTTCCAAAGCCGGAATGGTGATGCGCTCACGGTGGAGCTGGAGCAAACCTTCATCCTGCAGGTGGTTGAGCGCTCTGGAGACATCGAGTCGGCTGTCGTTCACTTCCTCCGCTATCCTCTTCATCTTGACACGGATAATCTTCTCGCCTCCGAGTCGAAGACAATGGAACTCGAAGAAGCGTATGATGCGCTCCTCCAACGACTTAGGGGGGACACGGAGCAGGCGGCGGTTCAGTTTTTGCGATTGCGCCGAGATGAGGTTGATGAAGTTGATGCGGAAGATTTGGAAGAGTCCGGAGAGCTTGAGTATCTCTTGCTTTTCGAGGCGCATGATGCTACAGTCGGTCTTGGCGATGTAGGTGTGGGTGAACCGCTGGTTGAGTCCGAAGATGGTCTCTGCCTGGAATATCTCTGGCGCACTGATGTCCTCCTCGATGCTGTAGCCATGGTCGTCGGCTTCGGTCACCACTTGGATGTCGCCCGTGAGCAGAAAGTAGAGCGACAGGCACCGTTCGCCCTCTTCGACGATGGTCTGACCCTCAGCGATTTTCTGAAAGTCAAACCTCGCCTTGCCTGCCGCCTCGTGCAAGTCGTTGCGGCTCATGCCGAGGAAGAGGGGCAGGGAAAGGAGGATATCGTATAAACTGTTGTCTGCCATGTCGAGGAGTAAAAAATACTTTACGGATTGGCTCTACTGTGCCAGAATCTTCTTCATCGAAGGCGAATACCAAACCTGGTTCTTGCCTTTCGCATCCGAGTAGATGAGGTAGGCGAGGAGGTCGGGATGCTTGGCAAGTATCTTCTGCGCTCCATCAAGACCCAACACCATGAATGAGGTGGCGTAGGCGTCGGCTGTGGCGCAAGTGTTGGCTATCACCGTGGCTGACAGGATGTTGTGCTGCACAGGATAACCGGTCTTTGGGTCGATGGTATGGGCATACTTCTTGCCGTTCTTATAATAGAAGTTGCGATAGTTGCCGCTCGTCGCCATCGCCTTGTCGGTGACGTTGAGCACGGTCTGTAGTTCGGTGCTGTTGTTGAGGGAGTCATCGGTAGGCTTGTTGACACCGATGCGCCATGGCACACGCTTGTCGCTGTTGCCATGGGTCACCACCTCGCCACCGATCTCCACCATGAAGTTCTCGATGCCTTTCTTCTTGAGGAATCGAGCCACCACATCACTGCCATATCCCTTGGCGATGGCAGAGCAGTCGAGCATGGTGTTAGGATTGTCCTTCTTCACGTGTCCATCCACGAGTTTCACCTTGTGGAAGCCCACGATGGCTTTCAGGCTATCTACGGCTTCCTTGCTAGGCATCTTGCCCTGCTTGAAACCGAATCCCCAGGCATTCACCATCGGGGCTACGGTGATGTCGAAGGCACCATCGGTCTCCTGCGATATGTCTTCAGCCAGGTCGAACACTTCCTGGAACATATCGTTGACCTTCACCTCCTCGTTGCGGTTGATGCGGGAGATGATGGAAGTCTTGTTGAAAGGCGAGAGCGAGTTATCTACCTTCTGCAGCTCCGCCTCTATCTCTTTCTGGTAGTTCTCATCGCTCTGGTAGGTGATGTGATAGATGGTTCCGAAGACGAAACCCTCGTCGTGCTGATATGGTGTAACGTGTTGCTGGCGAATGATATAAATGGTGCCGAGTACCAAGACTAGGAGAAACGGCAGTTGCCAGAGAAGCTTTTTCTTGTTCATGGGGCTTTGTTTGGGGGTTAATGGGAATTTAAGAGAAGTAAAGGGAAGTGAGAGGGGGAGTGAAGAGACATCGGTTTTCTCTCTTTGTAGGGAGTCTGATGACTCTAGCTTAGAACTCATATCCTATGTTGAAGGTTCCGCCGAGGCGCGAACTTCCTTGCTTGCCGAAGCCCGGCACATACCATGCCTTGCCGATGTCGCCTTCCTTGTGGGCGATGCGTCGCTTGTATCTCACGCTCCATCCCATTCGGATAGGTCCCCATATCTTCACGTCGATGCCGAAGCAACCCTCCAACCAGTGACAGTTGCAGGATACATCCTTGGCAGAGTAGGGAGTGGTGGTTCCCCAGATAGGGTCGGTGATGTCGGGACCCTCTACATCATACTTGTAGGTGGTGAAGGCGTAGCGCACACCACCATAGAGGCGATAGATGTCGTGCTTGTTGCGCAAGAGATTCCAATCGACACCGATACGAGCGTATGGCGCACTGGTCTTGTAGTGCAGGTTGGTGCCATCGTCGGTGGCATCCGCCTTGCCATAACCCAGTTCGAGCACAGGGAAGTACTTGTCTTTCAGATTGATGCGCAAGGCTGCCTCGTACTGACCGTAACTGCCCAGTACCATTTGTCCCAAGCCGATGGCATCCACGCTTACCGCCAAGCCGCGGAAGAGAGGCACGGTGTCAGGCTGTTCCACCATCTTCTTTGCCTTGGACTGGGCATGGGCAGGACTTGCCCAGCCGCCCAAGAGGAGTAGGCTCAACGCCAGCACCTTGGCGTATCTCGTAGGGATGGCCAAGCTCGCACGAGTAGGGATAGCCGCGCTCGCCTTACTCGCGAGTGCCGAAATATATGAGGAAATGCGTCTTCGTTGCATCGAAATTTACGTCTTTATGGTTGATGACTATGGAGTCGATGAGATGCTGTGTCGTCTTCACGCCGGTGATGGTGTGGAAATAAGACGGGCTGCAGTCGATGGACTCGAAATGTGGCTGGTTGTCCTTGGCGACGATCACCGTGTCCTTGAACACTCGCTCCAGGCGGTCTTGCACCTCGAAATATAGGGTGTCGGCAGAATTGGCGTAGCTCATCGGCAGGATGAAGCTATCTACATTCTCGTCCTTGTTGATGAGAATGCTGTCCTCGCCGTCTCGCTTCGTGGTCGATACGGTCATCGTG
Organism: Prevotella sp. CAG:732; assembly: GCA_000436035.1. GTDB lineage: Bacteria > Bacteroidota > Bacteroidia > Bacteroidales > Bacteroidaceae > Prevotella. Next base: position 11,616 of record FR893216.1, read on the forward strand.
CAACCGGTAAGCTCCGTCACGGTGCCGTCCAACTTATACTTTGTATAGACGGTATTGTTGAGCGGACAGTCGAGCGTGGAGCATCCCACCATCGTGAGGATGGTCAACAGGAGGATAGGGATTATTTTCCGCATCTTATCTCTTTTTCTATTTGATAATCATTACGGTTAGGGTTCTGGCGGCTGATGAGGTCGCCGAGGAATCCTGCCAGGAAGAACTGACTGCCCAGCAACATCGCTGTGAGGGCGATGAAGAAGTATGGCGAGTCGGTGATGAGGTGACCGTAGATGCCATTGTGCAAGTCGATGAGCTTGTCAACGCCCAAGCCGATGAGGGCGAGGAAGGCGATGAAGAAGACCACGCTGCCCAGGAATCCGAACACGTGCATTGGCTTCTTGCCGAAGTTGCTCAGAAACCAGAGGGTCATCAGGTCGAGATAACCATTGACGAAGCGGTTCCAGCCCATGAACTTCGATTTGCCAAACTTGCGTGCCTGGTGGTGTACGGGTTTCTCGCCGATCTTGTCGAAGCCGGCGTTCTTGGCGAGGTATGGGATGTAGCGATGCATCTCTCCATACACCTCGATGTTCTTGACCACGTCACGGCGATACGCCTTCAGACCACAGTTGAAGTCGTGGAGGTTGTGTATGCCGCTCACCTTGCGTGCGGTGGCATTGAAGAGTTTGGTAGGGATGGTCTTGGAGAGTGGGTCGCCCTGCTTGCGGTTCTGCTTGTAGCCGGACACGAGGTCATAACCTTCCTTCTTGATCATCTGGTAGAGGGCTGGTATCTCGTCGGGAGAGTCCTGGAGGTCTGCATCCATGGTGATCACCACGTCGCCCTGTGCCTCCTTGAATCCGCAGTAGAGGGCAGGGCTCTTGCCATAGTTGCGGCGGAACTTGATGCCCTTCACGTTCTCCGACTTCTCGGCTAGCTCCTCTATCACCTCCCAAGAACGGTCGGTGGAGCCATCGTTGACGAAGATGACCTCAAAGCTGAAGTCGTTGGCTTTCATCACTCGCTCTATCCAGGCGTAAAGCTCTGGGAGTGATTCTTCCTCATTATATAGAGGTACAACTACTGTTATATCCATTGTATTTTATTGTTGATTTACGAATGATTGTTGGTTTCTGCGCTTTCTGCTCATCAGTGCGGCGATCAGCGGACTGAGCACGGTGCCCACGATGATCTCGGTGATCATGAAGGTGGCAGCCCATCCCACGGGTTTCATCATGGCGAGTGCCTCGATGATGGTGTTCACCTCCGCCTGTGTCAGGTTATAGCTCTGGAGTATCACCTTGTAGCTCTCCATCAGGGTGCTGATGAACACGCTGGTGTTGAGGAACTTAAACCAGAGAAACTGCACGATGGTGAGGAGCAGTGTGGCATTGAAGAAGGTTTGCCAACAGTAGAAGAGGCTCCTGCGGAAGGAGATGCTTCCCTCCAAGGCTCCGTCGCGGAATGCCTTGAGTCGTCGTGCCACCACGAAAGGAGTGCTGAGTGCCAGGATGTTGGCGAAGACTCCCCATAGTGCGTGGGGTGGAAAAACCGACCACATGGTGAGGGCGAAACTCGCTATCCATACTGAGCCAAGGATGGCACCGTCTTGTCGGGCAAAAGCCCTTGTCTGTACTAACTTTATAAAGTCTATCATTTAATCAAATATATATTATCGTGCAAAAGTACACAATTTTCCCCATATAGTAGGAATATTAGGGATAAATTTATATATTTTTTGATTTCGGCATATTCTTCCTTTCTCCTGATTGTCATGATTTTTGCCATATAATCGTATGAAGGGTATAGGTAGTGGAGCGTCATTTCCAGGTTTGTGGAAAATATCTCTCTGCCTAGGGGATATTTCATACCTAGCTAGGTAGGAATTTTTCTCTGCCTAGGAAAAAATGAAAGTGGTACTAGGGCGGAAAAAGTGGCTCACCCGATAAACCAGGGGGAT
>FR893217.1 GCA_000436035.1 Prevotella sp. CAG:732
AAATCTTTCCCCCTAATTTATCGGGTGAGCCTAGATTTGGTTTTTCAGCAATATTATCGTCCATTATGTCTTTACGCTCTCCACTATCTGCATGATTTGGATGAGGTGGAGGATGTAGTGCAAGATTGTTTTGTGCGATTGCTGGAAGCTGAGAAACGAAAAGTAGAATCTCCTACGTCGTTTTTCTCTTTGGAGGATTCCCAAAAACAAAAGTCTTTTCTCTATGCTGCCGTTCGCAATGCCTGCATAGACAAGTTGCGCCGAAAGAATCCTATCGTTCAGGACATTTCTCCTTCCGACTTGTCGGGTATCATCTCTGATGAGCAAGCCGTGGATAGTTCTAGTCGTGAGGCTGAGCTATGGACGGCGATAGAGCAGTTGCCTGAACGTTGTCGTGAAATCTTCCTGATGAGCAAGCGAGATGGCATGACTTATCGGGAGATAGCCGAGGAGCTCTGCCTTTCTGAGAAAACGGTGGAGCATCAGATCTCCAAGGCATTGAAGACTTTGCGAGGCAAGAAAGGCGACTTCTTCTTCCTCCTCCCCTTTGTGTTGGGATAAAGTCGTAGAGGATTTTATAGATAGATACAGACATGCCAGTTCTTTCCTATAGGCACGGTAGGATTCGCTTATAGGAGTGTCGGGTGTCGCCTATAGGGGCGTAGGGATGCGCTTATAGCTCCGTCGGGGGCGTCGCTAGTGTCAGCCGAGCGTCCCACGGGAGTGGTACGAGTGTTCCTCGGGAGTCAGCTGCTCATGCCACTGCCGTGGCACACCTTGCGGATGTACGTTCGCATCCCGTCTGCTCGTACGTTCTCTCCCTCTTATAACGTACGTTTATGCTTTGAGTTGCATATACTTATGACTCTTTATTCCATGTGTTTGTTTTCTCTTGTTCCTTTCATTTTCATCCTGTCATCACATTTTTTCAAAAAAAATATCAAATAGGATGGGGGTATTCGAGTGTTTTTGCGTTATAGCAGTAAAGACTTGAATAAAGAAAGGGTATAATCAAACAACAACGGTATTAAAAAAGTAATGTTATGAAAGTGAAACAAGCACTCATCGCACTTTTGATTCTTGTGTTTCAAGTTACTGGCTTGTCGGCAAGAGTGGATGCTGCAACGCTTCTCCAGCAGATGGAGTGGTTGCATCAAGCGAAGAAAATCAATTTTGTGTATGACGCATCCCTAAAGGTGGATGTGCCATACGAAGGACCTGACATCCGGAAGATGCCAGTGAAGAAGGCTTTGAAAACTCTGTTCCAAAAGACAGAGTTCGAATATACGATTAATGCTAACTATGTGATATTGAAGCGAAGACAAAAGCAACAAATATCAACACCTCACACGAATATCAATCATAAAGTTCAGCAGGTTCAGCGTCGCCACACTCTCAGCGGATACGTCCGTGACGAGAGTGGCGAATCGCTGATTAATGCTACGGTCTATGACCTCACTCATGACATTGGTACTACCACCAATGAATATGGTTTCTTCTCGCTGACTCTGCCTGAGGGGGAGCATCAACTCCGATTCTCATACGTGGGATATGCTGATAAGGTGGAGAAAATGAAGATAGAGAAGGATGTGCACTGCAATATGGCACTCCATGCCGATGGTAAACTGCCGGAGGTGGTTGTGGATGGTGACTTGAACTCGCCTCTCCTCACTACCCAGACGGGTAAACGCTCCTTTTCAGCCAAAGACATCAAGACGGAGTTCTCCTTGATGTCTTCGCCAGATGTGGTCAAAACCTTACAGAGGGTGAGCGGTGTGATGGAAGGTCAGGAACTGGCGAGTGGTCTTTATGTGCATGGTGGCAATGGAGATGAGAACCTCTTTCTGATAGATGGTACGCCACTTTATCAGATCAACCATGCCATCGGTTTGTTTTCCAGTTTCAACACGGATGTCGTGAAGAACATCGACTTCTACAAGAGCGGTTTCCCTGCTCGATATGGAGGAAGATTGTCTTCCGTGGTAGATGTGCGCACGGCGGATGGCGACATGAATCACTTCCATGGTGCATATCGCATCGGCTTGCTCGATGCCAGCGTGCAGTTGGAGGGACCTATCGTCAAGGGAAAGACCTCTTATAATATAGGTTTGCGCCGCTCGTGGGCAGACTTGCTGTCTCGTCCTTTGACCAGCTGGTTGTCTGATAAGGATGACAAACTCAGCATTGGCTATTATTTTATGGACTTGAATGCTAAGGTGACGCATCGTTTCAGCGACCGTTCCAAGATTTATCTGAGCATCTATCATGGCAATGATAGTTGGAACGTGAAGCAGGTGATGGATGAAAGAAAATCGGATGGCTTCCAGGAAGGAACTAGCTATGATTTAGAGACGACGCGCTCCAAGTTGACATGGGGAAACTTCAATGTGGCTTTCAACTGGAACTACGTGTTCTCTCCCAAGCTCTTCGCCAACTTTACGGCAGTATATACGCACAATCGCTCCAAACTCTATTCCCTGGATGATGAGCGCAGTATGAATCCAGCAACAAACAAGGATTCGCAAATCTATCATCTTGAGCATCGTTATCATTCTACTATCGATGATTTGGGGTATCGTACGGAGTTTGACTACCATCCCAACGCCTTTCACCATATTCGTTTTGGACATGATTTCACCATGCACCAGTTTCGTCCGCAAACTTATATGCAGTTGAATTATGTAGGACAGACTGCTGATAAGGTGGATACCACAAGCGTGAATGGCCGCAATCAGCACCAAAGTTATGAGCTGTCGGCGTATGCGGAAGACGAAATCATCTTGAATCCTCGTTGGAATGTGAATGTGGGCTTTAACATGGGACTGTTTCATGTGGGTAGTAAAAGTTTTTTCAATATCGACCCTCGCTTTGCACTTAAATATCAGTTGAGCCATGAGGTCTCCTTGAAGGCATCATTTACGCAGATGACTCAGTATGTGCATAAGATTTCCAATAGCTACTTGGATTTGCCTACGGATTATTGGGTGCCTACGACTGAGCGGCTCAAACCGATGCGCTCTTATCAGTTGGCTGCTGGTGTCTATGCGCAGCCCAATCGCCATTGGACACTCTCCTTGGAAGGCTACTATAAGATGTCTCGCCATTTGATGCAATATACCAGTTGGGTAGGCGTGGAGCCGCCTGCCGACAAGTGGGATGAGTTGGTGATGGATGGCAAGGGCTTGTTCTATGGATTGGAGGCCGATGCCACTTATCGTACCGACCACCTGACGCTGAGTGGTTCTTATACCTTGTCTTGGAACAAGCGTAAGTACGAGGACTTCTATCCTGATTGGTATTATGACAAGTTTGACAACCGACATAAGCTGAACCTGAGTTTGCGATATGCCTTCAACAAGAAAGTGAGCTGTTTCGCCGTTTGGTATTACCATACGGGTAATCATGCCACGGTGCCAACGCAAATGGCATCGTTACCACAGTTGCCAGATGCAGGAGGACATCTCTATTCTGGGTGGGCAGGCAGATATGACTATGTATATGCCATCCCCAACAATTTGACATTGCCGGCTTATCATCGTCTCGACTTAGGTTTTGACTTCCGCCATGTTACCAAGCATGGACATGAACGTATCTGGAATCTGAGTATCTACAATGCCTATTGCCACTTGAACTCCATGTATGTCAAGATAGACTATGATGAGGAAAAACAGCAGTTTAAGGCAAAGAACAAGGCATTTATTCCAATATTGCCATCATTCAGTTATACTATTAAGTTTTAGAAGATGAAAAAGTTATTGTATTTTTTGTTGGTATCTTTCGTGTTGATATCTTGCAAGGATGATTTCGATATCAGTAAGTTGCAAGATTTTCCAAGGTTGGTGGTATATTGCTTTCCTACAGTGGGCGATACGACCATGATTGTAGTGACCAAGAGTGTACCCGTCGCAACGGCAAAAGGAGATAGGGAAAAACTCTGCCGCCAATCTGTTGATGCCCATATTATATATAAGGTGAATGGTGCGGAATGTCCTGTAAAAAGGATAGAAAGCCTGGAAGAAGCTCGCAGATTCACCTTCTCTGGTTCATTTTCTTATGTTAAAGATGTTTGTCAAGAGATGGTTGGGCAATACTATGCCATGGGAAAGCAGCATGCAGGAGACAATGTCACGATGGAGGTAACTGCCGAAGGTTTTCAGACAGTATCTGCTGCAACTTATATTCCTCAGCAAGTAAAAGTGGGGATTGATGAATTGTCGTACGAAGAGGTCGATGGCGGTTCCGTCTTGGACTATATGCAGGCATCCTTTTCGGATGATGGCGGTTCAAAGGATTATTACAGTGTGCAGGTGAAAAAGAAAAATATGCAAGGTGCCATTATCGGTGTAGATCCTCATCATTATCGTTATGAAGAACCTATCCATGTATATAACCAAGAATCTTATGAGTATATAAACGAACATACTCCCGATATGATATGGAACTTTGACAGTTTGTCCCAAGTAAGTTATGCCCAAGCGATAGACACAGAAAAAGAGCCCGTCTTGAACAAGGCATCGAAGATAGATGCGGACTTGGACTTTGATGATGATTATCGCTACTATGGTCTTGCTTATATTTTCGATGACCATCTGCTCAATGGAAAGAAATATACTTTGCACTTGACCCTTGGCGGTACCATGTATAGCGGTGGCGACTTCTATTATTATAGCAGTTGGGACAAAATGTTTGGGTATACGTATAGCGTGGAATTGTCTAAGCTCACTCCTGAATATTATCGCTATCTGTCATCCATCAACAGTGCGCAAAATAATAGTTGGGCAGAGGCTGGTATTATGCAGGTCATTCCGACCTATTCTAATGTGAGGGGTGGCTTCGGTGTCGTGGCAGGATATAACACTGCTGTTGACTCTGTTCGTGTTGTCCCTCCGAAGAAAGAAGAGGGCACTTTTTCCCCAAGAAGATGATTCCTCTCTGGCGGAATGGATAAAGGTGTAATTATGATTAAAAGATAAGGGCAAATATGAAAAAGATATTTTATGAGATGAAAGATGCCCAAGGGGTAGGACATCCTACTACCATGCCTGACAATCTTTATCACAATGTGACGGAAAGAACTGTTCGCAATCATGGGGGAAAGTGGTGCTTCTGGCGTGTGAAGTCTTCAGTGACCTTACGTTCGGGAGACGTCTTATTGTCTTTGGGTTGGATAGCGAGCAACTATAACATAGAGTATTGTCGCAACAACATCTATTATACGAAGGGCAAACGCTATAATGGCATTGACAAATACAAGCATTCTGGTACGCTCTTTGCGTCTATCACGGGTCAATTTTAAATATAAAAGGAGGAATATATCATGAAAGTAAACGACAGAGAACAAGAATTTGTGTTCCGATATTTTCAGTCGGGAAAATTAGATACCCAAAAGGCATTGCGAAAGGTCAAGGCTCGAGGGAAAGTAAAGGAAAGAAGCGGTCTTTTGGCTCGTTATCGCTGGATGGCTGTGGCAGCTTCCCTATTGGTATTGTTGGCAGTGGGTGCTTATACGCTTTTGCAACCTAAGACCATTACCCATGCTTCTGGCTCAGAAATCATGGCTTGCCATTTGCCAGATGGCACACTGGTCACCTTGTCTCCTCATTCTTCTGTTTCCTATCAAGAGGATAATTGCAGAAAGGTGGAGATGGAGGGCTGTGCCTATTTCCAGGTAAAGCACGATGAGCAGCATCCATTCGATGTGGATGGTGAGAGAGGGCACGTGAGAGTCTTGGGTACCCAGTTTATGGTGGATGAGCGCAAGGCAGGAACCGCCGAGGTAATGGTGACGAGTGGTAGGGTGTTCTTCTCGGCACGTGATTCTCAAAAGGGCATCTTGCTCACTAAGGGGAAGCGAGCCCGACTGGTAACGGGCGCAGAGCAGCCCGAATTGCAGGCAAGTTGTGATGTCAACGATGTGGCATGGGCTACTCATCAGTTGCATTTTGAGAATACGCCATTGCCGGAAGTCTTGAGGCGACTGTCTGAATGTAATGGCGGTGTGGATTTGCACGCATCTGATATGAGTAAGCACTTAACGGGTGACTTCACTACGGATTCTTTGCTGCAGGCGATAAAGATTATAGAGCAAACATTGGATGTTCGTATTACGGCAAGGTAGTCTTGTAAGTGGTTTGTGGTTGGAATGGTTGGAGAAAAGCGTATGTAAGAAAGGGTAAAATCGCTAAAAGATGTCCATAAAATGAGAAAATAAGTAAAAAGAAAGCATCTTTCGTATTATAATTAAGGTGTTATCAAAAAGATTTTGTATCTTTGCCCTTAACAAGTCGAAGAAAATGTAGCAATCCATCGAAAGATGGCTCGAAACAAATCAATCAATTAACAAAATACGAATTATGGACTTTTCAAAACTATTCTCATTGGAGGGTAAGGTTGCCCTCGTAACAGGTGCCGCTTACGGTATCGGTTTTGCTATCGCTGAGGCTTACGCCAAGGCTGGTGCTAAGATTGCTTTCAACTGCCGTAGCCAGCAGCACATGGATCAGGCATTGGCAGATTATAAGGCTAAGGGCATTGATGCCAAGGGTTATATCTGTGATGTAACTGACGAGGAGCAAGTGAAGAAGATGGTGGCTGACATCGAGAAGGAACTCGGCGTAATCGACATCTTGGTCAACAACGCTGGTATCATCAAGCGTATCCCTATGACAGAGATGTCTGTCGCAGACTTCAAGCAGGTCATCGACATCGACCTCAATGCTCCATTCATCGTTTCCAAGGCTGTGCTCCCAGGTATGATCAAGAAAGGACATGGCAAGATTATCAACATTTGCTCTATGATGAGTGAGTTGGGTCGTGAGACTGTATCTGCATACGCGGCAGCTAAGGGCGGATTGAAGATGTTGACACGTAACATCTGTTCTGAGTTTGGTGAGTACAACATCCAGTGCAATGGCTTAGGCCCTGGTTATATCGCAACCCCACAGACCGCACCTTTGCGTGAGCGTCAGGCTGACGGTAGCCGTCATCCATTCGATAGCTTCATCTGTGCCAAGACTCCAGCAGGTCGCTGGTTGGAGCCAGAGGAGTTGATGGGTCCAGCTGTATTCTTGGCATCTGATGCTTCCAATGCAGTAAATGGTCATATCCTCTATGTAGATGGTGGCATCTTGGCTTACATCGGTAAGCAACCTAAGTAATAAAACATAAAAAATACGTCTGCCAAACTTTTGACAGATGTATTGATAAAGATATAGGGCAGCCCATTAGGACTGCCCTTTATCGTCTCGAATAATTCTTTACAAATTAAGCGTTGATAGCATCAGCAAGCTCAGCACCAGCCTTAAACTTAGCTACCTTCTTAGCAGCAATCTGGATCTTCTCCTTAGTAGCTGGGTTGATACCCTCGCGAGCAGGGCGCTCGTTAACACTGAAAGTACCGAAGCCTACCAACTGGATTTTGTCACCTGCAACGAGGGCGTCTTTGAGAGCACTTGTAGTTGCGTCAAGGGCAGCCTTAGCCTGTGCCTTTGTGATACCAGCACCAGCTGCAATCTTCTCGATCAATTCTGTCTTGTTCATAATTTTACTTTATTAAATGATTAATATAATTGTCTATTAGCCAAATTTGCTTACAAATATAGAATATTCCTTTTGAAAATGCAACAAAAAAAGAAGAAAAATGCTGATTTTATTGAATTTTAAGTGTATTATGCCTAATTTATGGCATTATCACGGATATTTTTAGTAATTTTGCCGCCAAAATGTAGTAATAACCCACATTGATGAAATGTTTAAATAGATAGTAAAGATGCGCAATATACCTATAGTTACAAAGAACTTGCTGATAGTGAACGTGGTGGCTTTCTTGCTTACCTTTGTTTTGGGTAAGGATGCCTCCGGTGGATACGTGCTCAACGAACTGTTGGGACTTCACTTCTTCATGGCTTCCGACTTCCAAGTTTTCCAGTTGATTACCTATATGTTTATGCATGGCGGTTTTGAGCATATTCTTTTCAATATGTTCGCCCTTTGGATGTTTGGATGTGTAGTCGAAAGAGTATGGGGTGCTAAGAAATTCCTTTTTTATTACATTGCATGTGGTGTAGGAGCAGGACTTTTCCAGGAGTTGGCTCAGTTCGTACAGTTCTATCTGATGGCTTCCGATCAGATTCCAGCTTTTGGCATTGGGGACATTTGGACGGTGGCTCGCAATAGTTCTGCTGTTCTTAATGCGTGGACTACCGTAGGCGCCTCAGGTGCCATCTATGGTATCTTGCTTGCCTTTGGTATGATTTTTCCAGAGGAGCGTATCTTCATCTTTCCTTTGCCTGTGCCTATCAAGGCGAAATATTTCGTGATAGGTTATGCTGCCATCGAGTTGTTCTCTGCTATGATGACCAGTGGTGATGGCGTGGCTCACGTGGCTCACTTGGGCGGTATGGTCTTCGGCTTCTTCATGATTCGTTATTGGCGTAAGCAGGCGAATGGCTATGGCAATAGCAGCGCCAAGGATGCCTTCGACAAGTTGCGTGACATCTTGGGTGGCAAGGCTAAGCGTGGTGGCTTTGATTATACGAGAAACAACTCTTATCAGAGTAATCGTGATTCTTATCAAAGCCATCAGAGCGATTGGAATTATAATGCCCGTAAGCGTGCTTCGCAAGAAGAAGTGGACCGTATCTTGGACAAGATACGCAAGAGTGGATATGATAGTTTGACAAAAGAGGAGAAACAGACGCTCTTCGACCAGAGCAAGTAAGGGTTGCTAGGTCGAAGAGAGCGCCGTAGGATAAGTGTATAAAATAGAAAGATGATTAGACAGTTACAACAGTTTACTGTACGAATGATAGCGGGAGCGAACGTCGCTTCTATTCTGGTTATGTTGCTGGTGGGCTATTCCGACCGTTTGCGTCCGGAGGGTTTTCCCTCTTTGTCCAACGTGGGCTTGTTGTTTCCCGTCTTTCTTTTCATCAACCTGTGTTTCTTGTTCTTTTGGTTGATATTTAAGGTACGTTATGCCTTGATTCCTTTTGTTGGGTTCCTCGTATGCTATGCGCCCGTGCGAACCTATTTCCCTATCAATATCAGCAGGGAGGCTCCTAAGGGTGCCATCAAGGTGCTGTCTTTCAATACTTGGGCTTATGCCCAGAATGAGAAAGCCGAGGATGGCATCAACCCCGTCGTCAGATACATCAAGGAACAGAATGCCGACATTGTCTGTTTGCAAGAAGCAGCCGCCTATGGTGATGTAGCTCAGCAAATAGACACGATACTTCGCCCACTTTATCCCTATATGGAGATGACTTCACATCCTTCTGGAGGTGAGGCGGTTGCTCTGTTGAGTAAATACCCCATCTTGTCGTCCGAACTCATTCCTTACAAGTCGGTGGGGAATCTGAGCGCCGCTTACCAGTTGAAAATCGGAGAAGAAAAGGTGCTCGTGGTCAACAATCACTTGGAAACAACAGGCTTGACCTTGGAGGAACGTGCCAAGTTTAAGAGTCTCATCAAGGGAAAGTTAGAGACTGACACGGCGGAACAAACCTCCAAGACCTTGGTGGTGAAACTGGCGGAATCCACTCGCAAGCGAGCTGCCCAGGCAGAGGCTGTAGCGGAGTACATACGACAACATAAGGGAATGAGCACGATACTCTGTGGCGATTTCAATGATGGACCGATTTCATACGCCCATCACACGATAGCCCAGGGGCTGACCGACTGCTATGTGTCAAGTGGAAATGGACCGGGAATCAGCTATCATCACGCAGGCTTTTTTGTCAGGATAGATAACATCATGTGTTCGGACGACTGGAAACCTTATGAGTGCAAAATAGACCGAAAAATCACGTCTTCCGACCATTATCCTATCATTTGTTACCTAAAAAAGCGGTCGAAATGACAAAAAAGGGGCAATTTATTCTTATAAAAGAAAAAAAATGCTTATTTTTGCACGTCATTATGTTGATAATAAAGAAATTAAAGCAAAGAAAAATAAATAATTAATAACAATAATAGAAATGCAAAACAAAGGAATTGTAATTTGTGTTGCCGTCTTATTGACGCTTGCAAGCATCTTCTACCTGTCATTCTCTGTTGCTACTAGCTACTATGACAGTGAGGCTGCAAAGATCAAAGACCCTATTGCTCAGCAGGACTACAAGGATTCTGTGAAGTACCTGGGTGTTTACTCTTATCAGAACTGCTTGGAAACTCAGATTGGTCTTGGACTTGACCTTAAGGGCGGTATGAATGTAATTCTTGAGATTTCTGTACCTGATGTAATTGAGAATCTCGCCGATCACAAGACCGACGCAGGTTTCACCAATGCCATGAAGGAAGCTAGAGCTCAAGAGGAAGCTAACGGTGGTGACTTCGTGTCA
>FR893218.1:0-2160 GCA_000436035.1 Prevotella sp. CAG:732
ATGACATGACTCGCCATCGTCCAGAGAGCGAACTCAGTAACTTGCTCACCGACATCCTCGTATGGGGTGGAAGAGACTTCCATGAGCAACCGGTCTTCGCCGTGTATAATATGGGAGGTATCCGCTCCAATCTTGCCAAGGGCAAGGTGACGGTGGGGGATGTCAACGACATGGCTCCTTTCGAGAACAAGATTTGCTTCTTGACCTTGACGGGTGAGAAGGTGACGGAACTTTTCCAGCAGATCGCTCATCGTGGCGGTGAGGGACTGAGCCATGCGGTGCGCCTCGTCATCACCAAGGATGGTCATCTCAAGAGTGCCACCATCAATGGTGAACCTGTTGCCCCACAGAAGCAATATCGTATCGCCACCTTGGATTATCTCGCGGAGGGAAACGACCAACTTGTTGCTTTCAAGAGTGGCACCGATGTCGTAGCTCCTAAGGCAAAGGAGAACAACGTGCGCTATATCATCATGAGCTACTTCCGCGAGAAGATGGCGAAAGGCGAGAGCGTAGAGTCTCAGGTGGAAGGAAGAGTCGTAGTGGATTAGTAAATAATAGATTAGGATATTTATGCTGAAACATACATTATTATATATAGGACTCGCATTTGCCATGTTGGCGATGCAGCCTGCAGAGGCACAAGCTAAGGGTGAGAAGACAAGTAAACCGGTGAAGCAACTGGTAGTGCTCCATACCAATGATACCCATTCTTGTGTGATGCCAATCAATCCGAACCTCGCTGATACGGCGATGGCAAATCGTGGTGGTTATCTTCGCCGTGTGGCGATGATCAAGGAAGAGAGAAAGGTTCATCCTGACCTCTTGCTTTTCGATAGTGGCGACTTTTCGCAAGGTTCTCCTTACTATTCGCTCTTCAAGGGCGACGTGGAGGTTGGCTTGATGAACGAGATGAAGTATGACTCTGCTACCATCGGCAACCATGAGTTTGACTTTGGCATTGACAATATGGTGCGTATCTTCAAGATGGCGAAGTTCCCTATCGTCTGTGCCAACTACGATTTCACGGGTACAGAATTGGCAAGCATCGTCAAGCCTTACGTGATTCTTCATCGCCAAGGTGTCAAGATTGGTGTCTTCGGACTTTGTCCTGAGTTGAAAGGCTTGGTCAGTGAGGCCAACTATGGTGTCATCAAGTATGAGAATCCTGTAGAGAAAGGTCGAGAGATGGCTGAGTTCTTGAAGAAGAAGGAGAAGTGTGATGTCATCATCTGTCTTTCCCACTTAGGTTGGGATGTGGATGGAGACGATGATACCGAGATGATTCCTGGTTCTCGCTACATCGACTTGGTGTTGGGTGGGCATAGTCACACCTACTTCAAGGACTTGCAGTATGTGAATGATTTGGATGGCAAGCCAGTGCCTGTTGACCAGAATGGCAAGAGTGCCATTTGGGTCGGTAAGATGGTGCTGGACTTGAGTAAGAAATAACCTCGCTTCTTACGGTGTAAAGAATGGGGTTTGGCGATACTCAAGCAATCGCCAAAACCCACGTTTTCATCGTTCTCTGTCGTGGTTTTATACTCTTCTCTCTATGCCTTTATATGAATAAGTCATCCATAGTGACAACAGATTGTATATCCCATGCGTATGAGTTTTGCATTAACCCCATCGTTGTAATCCTTTAGCATATAACTCGCATTCATGTAGGGTGAATGGCTTGAGATGTATTCTTACTGATACACGATTGTGTAATCCACCATGGTTTTTTATAACTTTATTGATAATCCATGAGGTCGCACTTCCGCAGATGATGAGCAAAATGTCCTTTCGGGCTGAAGCCCAACCATTCCAAAAGTGTTCTAATGCAGATAAAAAACTAGAACGTGGACAGTCCATCCATGGCATTTCATCAATGAAGATGATTTTCTTTTCAAGCTGCGATTGCTCCAAGAGAATGGCTAGTTGGTCGAATGCGTCATACCAACTTTTGATTTTGGCTACTTTCTTATTTGCATAATGCGCTAATGAACGGTTGAACTCTGCAAGTTGCACTTTGAAGTATTTTTACTTCTTCATATCTTCCTATCATCATTGTCTTGTGGGTTGTTTTGGTGGCAAATTTACGAAGAAATGTCGAGATAACGTGCGGAATGTGCTTAAAAAACATAGATTCCGCCCGTTTAAACGCCATTTTTT
>FR893218.1:2250-25825 GCA_000436035.1 Prevotella sp. CAG:732
TAGGGATTGAGTGAGCAAATATGGCTCTCCTTTCTATTATTATGCGAGAGTAAGAAGTGAATAAATATAAAAAATGGCGTTTAAACGTGCGGAATCTATGTTTTTTAAGCACATTCCGCCCGTTTAAACGCCATTTTTGCATTGCTTGTGGCTCTCTACATTTAGTCTCCATTCAATGCAACTTATTGATAGTGAGCATAAATCCTCGAAAAGTGAAGGGAGAGTGATATCTGTCTTCTAAAAGTAATAGGAAAGTTATTCCTTGTTGGAGGAAGCATAGAGACCGATGACGGCACCGATGAAGCCACCGCTCTTTTGGGTGCTCAAGTTGCTGGCATCTACGCCCTTGGCAAGCAACTGCCAGTCGCCACCTTGCTCTGCATAGAAGAAGTCATAATAGCGACCGTGACCTTCTACCTTGAGGCGCAACTCGCCATCCTTGATAGGGGTGGAGGCGATGGTCACGTTGTTCTTCTCGGCACGAGTCAGGGTGAGCATCAGCTTGCCATTCTTCATCGTCTTGCCAAGCACAAAGTTGTGGTCTTCCTTCTGGAGAAGTGCCAAGCCTGCGATGTCCTTGTCGTTGCGAGGCGTGAAGTTGAGCGAAGTCTCGGCAGTGAAGGTACCGTGCTGCTGACGAGCCCAGATGGCAGACATTGGCTCACGCTTGTAGATGTTGCCAGGCAAGAGATTCAGCGTCAACTTGCCATTTTCTACCTTGTAGCAATCTGTGAAGTCACGGAGGAACATCCAACGGCTATTCAACTGTTTCAAACCATTCTTGCCATCGCAAGCTTCAAAGTTATCGGTATAGCTGAAGTTGCCGGAGAACTCATTCTTCTCTGCTGGTTTCAATCCAGCCTTCTCACCCACTGTAGCGATAGGAGTGTTCTTGGCAAGGATCTCAGGCCAACCGTTCTTCCATGTCACTGGCAGCAGATAGGTGTCACGTCCCGTGTTATACATATCCTCTTCGTATGGTCGGCAAGCCAAAAACACAGCCCACCAGTTGCCCTTGCCATCTTCCACGATGTCGGCATGGCCGGCACTTGATACAGGGTCCTTACGGTTAGGGTCGAGACCAGTGCGCTGGGTGAGGATAGGGTTGTTTGGGCATTCCTCCCAAGGACCTGTAGGGTTCTTGGCACGCAAGATGACCTCACTGTGCCAACCGCCTGTACCACCCTCGGCACACATCAAGTAATAGTACTTGTCTTTTTTGAAGAGGTGTGGACCCTCAATCCAGATAGGCTTAGCCTCCACGTGGGTACCGCCACGGAGAATCTGCTTGAAGTCGCCCTTGATGCTGTCGCCCTTCACGTCAAATTCGAAGAGGCGTATGGCACGCTGTCCCTCATAGTCGGCACCACCTACCACCGGACCATTGTGTACGATGTAGCCCTTGCCGTTGTCGTCGAAGAAGAAACTTGGGTCGATACCATCTATCTTTGGCAAGTAGATAGGCTCGCTCCAGCCCTTAGATGGGTCTTTAGACTTCACGAAGAAGTTGCCAGCGCCCACATTGGTGGTGATCATATAGAAAGTCTTGTTCTTCTTGTTGTAACTGATGGCAGGTGCGAAGATACCACCCGATACGTTCTGTCCCTTCAATGGCACTTGTGAAGGGCGGTCGAGCACATGACCCGCAGGCTGCCAGTTGACCAAGTCCTTGCTCGTGCTCAATGGCACGCCAGGGAAGAAGGTGAACGAGGAGTTGACGAGGTAATAGGTGTCACCCACGCGACAAAGGGATGGGTCTGGGTAGAAACCTGCCAACACAGGGTTGTAGTACTGGTGGCTCTTGTCGATTTCCACATTGAAGCGGGCATCGTTGCCGGCATACTTGAAGTAGTCGAACTCGGCTGTCTGTGCATGAGCGCCGAGTGCGAGCATACAAGAAAGTGGTAAGATTGCTAATTTCTTCATTTTGATTATTTTGATTTTAATGATTTCTAGTTATGCGAATCTCATATCAATGATTCCGTTGCAAAGTTACCACTTTTCTTTGTGTTCTATATGTGCTTTATGTATCTAAGACTTTTCCCTATGTTGCACAGAGGCCTTTGTTTGTTACATTTTCTTCTCCAAAGCTTGGTTCATGTAGTCACGTGGCGAACAACCATACAAGTTCTTAAACATTGTGCTGAAGCTGGCGGCATTGCTGAAACCGCAAGCATACATCACCTCGGTCACGTTGTGCTTGTTGTCCTTGAGCAATCTAGCTGCTTGCTTCAGGCGGATGTTTCTAATGAAACTGTGTGGTGTCTGGTTGGTCAATTCCTTCATCTTGCGATGCAGGTGAACTCGGCTGATGCCCACTTTCTGTGCGATGATATCCACGCTGAGGTCTGAGTCGCTGATGTTCTCGTTGATGACTTCCATGATGCGTTCCATCAACTGGTTGTCTGGCGACTTGACAGATACGGCTTCCACCTTGTCCTCCTGGCTTTCCTGTCCGGTAAACTTGTTGCGGAGCATACGTCTCACGGAGAGGAGGTTGAGGATGGTGCGGCGTAGAATATCCATGTTGAATGGCTTGGTGATATAGGCATCAGCCCCCATGTCAAGACCTTCCAACTGGTCTTCCTCTCGGCTCATGGCGGTGAGGAGGATGACTGGGATATGGTTGGTGTTGACGTTGCTCTTCAGTTTACTGCAGAGTGTCTTTCCATCCATTTCTGGCATCATGATGTCGGAGATGACGAGGTCTGGCACTTGTCGGATGATCTCTGGCAGAGCCACCTTTCCATTAGGGTAGGTGAGGATGGTGAAGTTGTCGGAGAGCTGTGCCTCTAGGTACTTGAGAATCTCCTCATCGTCTTCCACGATGGCGATGGTGCTTTTGGCGGTACTGATTTGTTTTTCAGGCTCTGCGCCCTCCTTGCCGTTCTCACCCTCGTTTTCCATCTCTCCCAACTCGTTCAGTTCTTCCTTGTTTTTTCCCTCTTCCACCTTTTCTTCGAGGATTTCCTCTGGTTTGAGGTGGTCCTTGCCGAGCGGAAGGGTGATGACGAACTCGCTGCCGGTCTTGAAGTTCTCTTCCCCAGCAGAAGCATCGATACCTAAGCTGTCAGCATTGTTGCGGGCGATGATGGTGCCATAGTGGAGTTCTACGAGCGAACGGGTCAAGTCCAAGCCGATGCCTGTACCCACGTTGCGGTCGTTAGGGTTGGTAGGACTCTGGTAGAAGCGTTGGAAGATGGTCTCCAACTTATCCTTGTCGATGCCCTTTCCGCTGTCCTTGATGGATATTCTCACATGATGGTCGGTGTGGCTGAGGCTGATTTGTATCTTGCCGCCAGTAGGGGTGAACTTGAAGGCATTGGAGAGTACGTTCATGAGCACCTTGTCGAAGTTGTTGCGGTCTATCCATACAGGCAACTGTTCGTCGTCGTGCTGGAATGTGAAGCATATCTGCTTGGCAAGTGCTTGCTGCTCAAATAGATGATATTCATCATTGATGAAGCCTACCATGTCGGTCTTGCACATGTGCATCGCCATCTGTCCCTTGTCTATCTTTCTGAGGTCCATCATCTGGTTGATGAGGTGGAGGATACGCTCGTAGTTCCTGTGCATCAGGTCGTAGATGCTCTGTCGGTGCGGATCCTTGTCTTCCTTGATGAGCGAGAGCAATGGGGTGAGGAGGAGGGTGAGAGGGGTGCGAATCTCATGACTGATGTTCATGAAGAAGCGCAGTTTTGCCTCGCCCATCTCCTCGGCATGGATATGCTGTTGCAAGACGAGTCGGTCTTCCTCCTGGCGCTTACGATGTCTCATGTAGGCATTGATAAGCAGGAAGAATATCAGGAAATATACGCATTTTGCCCAGAATCCTGCATACCAAGCAGGGTGAACGATGATGGTGAACTCCTTGATAGGAGTCTCGTAATTGTTGCAAATGGCTTTCACCTTAAAGTGATAAGTGCCTGGAGGCAGATGGGAGAAGGATATCTCGTTGATGCCACTCTGTACCTTGCGCCATTCCTCGTCGTTGATGCTGTAGGCATAGACGATTTGCTCCACATTATTATATGTAAGTGTGGATAGCTGGAGTGTGAAGGAGTTGTCGTCGTGAGTGAGATGGAACTCCTTGGTGTCATAGACGCCTTTCTCAGTGATGGTATAACTGCCAGACTTCATGAAAGGAACGACATGCTTGTTGCCTAGTAAGAAACCGGACAACTTGACCGTGGCGTTCCAAGGATGTTGCTTTACACGGGAAGCCTCGAAGATGTTGATGCCACCTGTGCCAGCCATCACGATGAAGCGGCGGTCGGGAGTGGCGCAGGCTGCTCCATCAGAGAACTCATTGCTCTGAATGCCATTTTCCACGTAGTATTTGGTGATGGTACCTTCTTTCACGTTGATTTTGCTCAGACCGCTGGTGGTTCCTATCCAGATGCGTCCCAAGTTGTCTTCGATGAAGCTGGTGATGCTGTTGTCTGTCAGTCCTTGTGCCGTGGTATAATGCTTCGGATGCTGGATGTCGCGTGGATGATAGCAGAACGCACCATCCTCCGTGCCGTACCAAATGCGGTCGTGACTATCCACGAAGACACAGTGAGAGAACAAGCCTCGATTCAGGCAGTTTACCCCCCCACCAAAGGCTGATGTCCAACTGTTTTTCTTTCTATCCAGACAAGCCAAGCCGATAGAAGTGGCTGCATATACACGAGAATGGTCTTTCGAGAAGGCTATCTTGGCGATGTAATTGTTGGGCAGGCTATTCATCTTCGAGTCATTATCTGCATTGCTTTGCATCTGATAGTTCTTGACTTTGCCGTCAGGACTGATGCAGAAGATGCCTTTTCCCATGGTAGCAAACCATACATATCCCCACTTGTCGCATTTGATGTCGAAAGTGCCAATGTTTTCCAACTCCTTGATGTCTAACGGATGGTAATTGCCACTGCCGTCGAGTACACCGACTCCATTCTCGTAAGTTCCTATCCAGATGTGCCCCTTGAGGTCTTGGCATATCCCCAAGACGGTAGCCTGTGGAACGTAATGCCCCAGGCAGCCTTTTCCGTTGGGAGCGAGTTGGTAGATGCCGTCCTTGTCGGTTCCTACCCAGAGATGATTGTCCTTGTCGATGAGCACGCTGGTGGCGCAGTTGTCACCAATCAGGTTATGATTGCCCGAACGGAAGCCCATGTAGCCGAAGTCGTAGAGACCTTGTGGCTGCATGAACACGCCTTTCTGCATCATGCTGAACCAGATGTTGCCTTGCTTGTCTTCAATGATGTTCTCCACCTTGCTCTTCGACAGATTGGTCTGCGAACTGAAGAAAGGATTGGTATAGACCATCTTGAAGGTAGGGTCATAGAGGGAGATGCCTTCTCCGTCGCAGCCGATGAAGAGGCGGTCGTTCTTGCTGGTGTAAATGGTCTTGATAGGGAGGTTGCCGATTTGTGCAATCTTGGTGAAACTCCTTGCGCCTGGTGTCATCTGATAGACACCCTGTCCCTTGGTGGCAAGATAGAGCGTACCCTTGCTATCCTGTCGGATGTCTTGCGCCAACAGTCCTTCGGTACCTGGGATGTGTGTGTTGAGCTTGCCGTTCTTGTCAAGGAAGAACAGTTCGTGTCTTTCGCTGATAATCCAAAGTCCACCACGCTTGCCTTCCAGGAAGGTGAGTACAAAACTGATTTTGCCTTGTGTCGCCTTGAGAGGAGTACAGTTGCGTGTTTGCTTTTTCATCAGGAAGATACCATAGCCAGATGTACCGATGAGCACATCGCCGTTTTGTAGTCGCCCGATGTGGGTGACATAGGTAGAGATAGGATTACCCTTGCCGTCGGGAAGGGGAATATCCAGGAAGTACTGACCATTGTGGAGCAACAATCCTCTGTTGGTGCCGAGAAGTACGTACCCATCGTAATCCTGTGCGATGCAGTTGATGTAGTTGGTGTTCAACTCGCGATTGTCATTGCCTCCTTTCTTTACGACACTGAAGTTGTAGCCATCGTAAATGTTGAGTCCATTGCGGGTGGTAATCCAGATAAAACCATTGGTATCTTGATACACTTGTGTAGCAAGATTACTGGATAATTGGTTGTCTGTATTGAAAAGTTTGCCGCTCTGCGCCAGTGCTGGCAGATGGCAGATACAGGCAAGAATGCCTGCGATAATAAGTTTGATTTTTCTCTTCATGACGAATTGGTCTTTAGCTTTTAGGCTGCAAAAATACTGCTTTTTATCGAAATAGAGGCTACTTTTCTCGCATTTTTGCAGGTTTGATAGCAGTTTTTTTGCGATGTTACATGAGAAAAAATATATGTTACAAGATTTTTAATTGCTAAAGTATGTGTTACGTATCGAAAAGCGCATCTTGATTTTATGTCGTACCTTTGCAGTGTTGAAACTGATTCAGCTAGAAAAGTGTTTTTAGGTATGAATGATTATAGGTTATTATACAAGTATAGGTTTAGGTTTATATATATTGAGAATAAAACTTGATTAGAAATAATCATGATTAATTGGTTTATTTGGAAATGGTACGTAGTGATACGTGCCATTTCTCTCTTCCAAGAGGATGTCTCTTCCCAATCCCATCTCGATAGCTACGCCTTCTACCTTATTATATATAGTACCTCGCCAGCACTCTTCCTGGATGGACGACAGACGATACGACTACAAAGATTATCATAGATAAAACCTAGAATAATTAAATTTTAACCGATATGAAGCAGAAAAAGTTATTATTGTCGCTAGCCTTGGCACAGATGTCGATGGCGGGACATGCTGCAGACAATCTTCCAGACCTCCATGTGGAGGGAAAGAACCTAGTCGATTCAGAAGGCAAGACCGTTGTATTGCATGGTGTGATGGATACGCCTAACCGTTATTTCAATGGTAACCGTTGGGGAACTGGTGGTTATAATGTCAGTGATGTGACCCCTTGCTTGGATTATTTCGAGAAGATGTTCACTGCTATCACCGACAAGAGCCAAGGTGCTTATTGTACGGTTTTCCGTCTTCACATGGATCCTTGTTGGACTAACTACAATGCACCAGTTGGAACCCAAGAAAACAACATCCAATATTTTAGTGAGACTCGATATGAGAAATTCTTGAGCAGACTCTATGTCAAATTGGTGCAGAAAGCCTTGGCGCATGGTCTCTATGTCATCGTTCGCCCTCCTGGCGTTTGTCCACAGAATATCAAGGTGGGAGATGAATATCAGGCATATCTTAAGAAGGTGTGGAAACGCTTCGCTTCCGATCCCACCATCCAGAAGAATGCCGGACAGGTGAGCATCGAGCTAGCCAATGAGCCTATTAATGTGTTGCTGGCAAATGGCTCTCAATCAGACAATGCTCTCCATGATTTCTTCCAGCCTGTGGTAGATGAGATTCGTGCCACTGGCTTCAAGGGCATTATCTGGGTTCCGGGCGCCGGTTATCAGAGCCAATATCTGAATTACGCCAAGTATCCTATCACCGATAGCGAGGACAATTTCTCTTATGCAGTGCATGTTTATTCTGGATGGTATGGAAACATGACCGATAAGAATTGCAATCACGATACTTTCATCCGCAACTTCAAGAGTCAGGTGCCAATGGTGGAAACGAAACCTATCATGGTAACGGAGATAGACTGGAGTCCGGAAGATCCAGACAAGAAGAGCGAAGGTCACTACAACGAGTGGGGACAGTGGACACAACCTAACCTGGGAAGCTGGGCAACGGCATCTACCTCAAAATGGGGATTGGCATGGAAGGCAGTTCATGACCACTTTGGCAATATCGGAATGACGATTACTCATCCACAGGAGTATTACGATATTGATGAGTACCTGAAGACCGGAATCGTGCAGCCAGGTTTCCAGAATGCCAAGAAACACGGATTGTTCGAAGAGTGTTGCGGCTATGCCTGTATGAACTGGTATAAAGAATGGTATTTGAAACAAACCACAGGTGTCGAAGAGACAATTGCTAACACAACTGACGTGAAATGCACCTTATATTATAATATAGAGGGTCAGCAGGTGGCAAAACCGCAAAAAGGCATGTATATTATCAAACAAGTGTTAAAAGATGGAAAGGTAAGGGTGCGCAAGGTTTGTAACGTAAACTAAAGTATCTGTTACTCCATGCAAAGGCGAAATCCCTATAAATAGATACCTTTGCAGCCGACAAAAGAAGAAATTTGTTAGTAACCTAAAACAAAACATAAATCAAAAATGAAAGAACATGGTTAAACAGATCTTAACAATGAAACGATCAGTAGCCCTGCTTTTCATGATGATGATTTGCTGTCTGAGCATACAGGCACAGAAAATCAATGTGAAAGGTCATGTCGTTGACGGCTCTGGAGAAGAGTTGATTGGTGCTACAGTGAAAATCAAGGGAAATCCCAGTGCAGGTACTATCACCGACATGGATGGTAACTTCATGATTTCCGTTCCTTCTGAAAACTCCGTCTTGGTTGTTACCTACGTAGGTATGAAAAACGAAGAGGTGAAAGTGGGAAAGAAGAGAGAGTTCAAGATTACGCTTGCTGATGACAACTCCCTTGGAGAGGTGGTAGTCGTTGGTTATGGCCAGCAGAAGAAAGCTTCTGTCGTGGGTTCCATCACCCAGACCACAGGTGAGGTCTTGGAGCGTGCCGCCGGTGTCAGCGACATTGGTGCAGCCTTGACGGGTAACCTCCCTGGTGTTACCACCATGCAGGGTAATGGTATGCCTGGTGAGGAGGAACCACAGATTATCATTCGTGGTTCTAGCTCTTGGAACAACAGCGACCCTCTCGTCCTCGTCGATGGTATCGAGCGTCCTATGAGCAGTGTGGATATCTCTTCTGTGGAGAGTATCTCCGTATTGAAGGATGCTTCCGCTACTGCTGTCTATGGTGTGAAGGGTGCCAATGGTGTCATCTTGATTACCACCAAGCGTGGTCAGGAAGGCAAGGCAAAGATTGACGTAGGTTTCAATACTACATTGAAGTCTCCTTCTAAGTTGCCTAACAAGTACGACTCTTACGATGCTTTGATGCTCCGCAACAGAGCTATCGAGCATGAGTTGGGCGTGGCTCCTGAGTCTTGGGCAAACATCCGCTCACAGGAATTTATCAACAACTACCGTAATCAGACCACCCAGGAACAGCGTGAGCGTTATCCTAATGTGGATTGGCAAGATGCCCTCTTCAAGGATGCTGCTATGGCTTACAATGCCAATGTCAATGTAAGTGGCGGTACCAAGTTTGTAAGATACTTCGCTTCTGCCGACTATGTGCATGAGGGCGACCTCTTCCGTGTATATGACAACGGACGTAACTACAAGTCAGGATATGGCTTCGATCGTATCAACGTACGAAGCAACTTGGACTTCACCATCACTCCAACTACGACCTTGAAGGTGAATCTCGCTGGTTCCAATGGTGTAAAGAAGGCTCCTATGCTCAACGATATCAATAGTAATGATGCTTGGCAGATGGGTCAGCAGTGGTCAGGTGCTTACAACATCGCTCCAGATGTATTCCTTCCAAAGTACTCAGATGGAACTTGGGGTTATTACGATGCAGTTTCCAACACAACGAACTCTGCGATGATACTTTCTACTGGTGGTGCATCTAAGACCACTACCACTCGTATCAACACCGACTTCACCTTGGAACAGAAACTCGACTTCATCACCAAGGGCTTGAATTTCCGTGCTACGGTATCTTGGGACAATAACTTCATCGAGGTAAAGCGTGGTATCGATGATGCCAACAACAATCCTGTTCAGAAATGGATCGATCCTGATACAGGTGTTGTTAGTTATAAATATAAGAATGAGACGAACAACAAGTTTGATTATCAGCAACCTCTGGGTTGGACAACAATGGCAGGTGAGGTCAACAACTCTGCTACCGTTCGCAACCTCTACTATCAGGCACAGCTCAACTGGGCACGCAAGTTTGGCAAGCACGACGTTTCTGCCATGGGCTTGTTCTCACGCCAGGAAAATGCTAGAGGTAGTGTCATTCCTACCTATCGTGAAGACTGGGCTTTCCGTGCTACCTATAACTATGATGGTCGCTATTTCATCGAGTACAATGGTGCTTACAACGGATCAGAGAAGTTTAACAAGGATAATCGCTTCGCTTTCTTCAATTCAGGTGCTATTGGTTGGACTGTTACAGAGGAGAAATTCATGAAGAATCTTCGTGACAAGCACATCATTGATATGTTGAAGTTCCGTGCATCATACGGTGAGATTGGTGATGACAACTTGGGTGATCCATTCCTCGATAGCAACCGTTGGTTGTATATGAGCCAGTGGGCATACGGTGGCAACACCATCATGGATGAAAAGTACAACAAGAGTATCTATACTTGGTATCGTGAGGCTTCCATCGGCAATGAAAACGTGAAGTGGGAGACAGTTAAGAAGTTGAACATTGGTGCTGACTACGGTTTCTTGGGTGGTTTGATTACAGGTTCCTTCGATGTCTTCCGTGATGTTCGTGACGACATCTTGGTACGTGGTGACGAGCGTTCCGTTCCTTCTTATCTCGGTGGTTCTGCGCCAACAGCCAACTTGGGTAAAGTTCGTACCACAGGTTATGAGTGGGAAGTAAAGCTCAACAAGACCTTTGCTAATGGTCTTCGTCTTTGGGGTAACTTCAATATGACCCATGCCAAGAACAAGGTGCTCATCAAGGATGACCCAGGTATGGCGCCATCCAACTTGAGACAAGCAGGCTATGCCATCAACCAGAACAAGGCTTGGTTGAGCAATGGTTACTTGAACAACATCGATGACTTGTATGGCTCTCCTGCCCATGATGTGAATGAGAACTACCGTTTGGTAGGTGACTATTACATCATCGACTACAATGGTGATGGTGTGGTTGATTCCAACGATAAGGCTCCATACGGCTATAGCAACAGTCCTCAGAACACTTACAATGCCACCATCGGTTTCGAGTGGAAGGGCTTCTCGGCATTCGCTCAGTTCTATGGTGTCACCAATGTAACTCGTGAGGTAAGTCTTACCAGCTTTGGCAGCAAGTTGAATACCGTCTTTGATCAAGGCTCTTGGTGGGATAAGGACAATACCAATGCTGATGTCCGCGTTCCACGTTGGGGAGCGACGACCTCTAATTATAGCAATGGTACCCAGTTCCTATATGATGGCTCTTACATCCGTCTGAAGAATGTGGAAATTGCCTATACTTGGACAAAGGGATGGATCAAGCACTTGGGAATCAACTACCTGAAGGTCTATCTCAATGGTAATAACCTTTGGCTCTGGACACGTATGCCAGACGACCGTGAGTCAAACCTCTCTACATGGGGCTCACTTGGAGCTTATCCTACTGTAAGACGTTTCAACTTAGGTGTCAAGTTTACATTGTAATTTTTAAAGAGAATACAAATGAACAAGAATATTAAAAACATACTATATACAGGTTGTCTAGCCCTGACGCTCACCACATCGTTGAGCTCTTGCGAGGATTACTTGGATAAGTCTCCAGAGGCAACCGTGTCTTCTGAGGATGCTTTCAAGACCTTCAAGAATTTCCAAGGATTCATCGAGGAAATCTACAACTGTGTACCTGACAAGGTGAAGTGTAACTATTGCCCTTCTTGGAATTGGGGTGACGATGAAGTTTTCAACTCGAAGGCTGATGGCGAGATGACTCATCAGATGGACTTGGGAAACTTCCGTAACATCTATGAGAATGGGTATGGAACTTGGTTCTATTGTTCAGGTAGCAATCCTACATCCATTAATGCCAAGTCTCACTCTATCTATCCTCATGCTTGGTATTGCATCCGTAAGTGCAACTTAGGTCTTGCTAATCTCGACAAGTTGACAACTGCTACCCAAGAGGAGAAAAACTTGATTGCTGGTCAGCTTTATTTCTTCCGTGCATGGTGGCATTTCGAGATGATGCAGCAGTTGGGTGGTCTTCCATACATCGATCAAGTGCTGGATGCTAGTAGTAAATTGACTTTGCCTCGTCTCTCTTATCAAGAATGTGCAGCCAAGGCTGGAGAGGACTTCCGCAAGGCTGCCGACCTGTTGCCTATCGATTGGGATAAGACCACAGCTGGTAAGCAGACCTCTGGTCATAACCAACTTCGCATCAACAAGATCATGGCATTGGGCTATCTTGGCAAGAACTATCTCTGGGCAGCCAGTCCTTTGATGAAGAATGGTGCAAAACTCGGAGCTGTTAAGAGTGAGATCACATACGACTATGATGCAGAGTATAGCAAGAAGGCAGCTGAGGCTCTCGGTGAGTTGCTCAACTTGGTAGAAGGTGGTCAGACGCAATATGCTTTGGCTTCCTATAATTATGACGATATTTATAATCACGTCATCTCTTCCAGCGAGTCTTCTAGCTTCGATGACATCTTCTACACCGTCAATCAGAACTACCAGATGCCTGGTTCTACAGAAGCTATCTTCCGTGGTCCATGTGATGAGAATAAATGGGCTTCACCATGGAACCATGGTAAGTTGTTTGGTCCTAAGATGAATGGCATCGTTCCTCATGACAATGTCATCCACCAGCCTACAGCCAACTTGGTAGAGGCTTATGGTATGGCGAATGGCGAGCCTGCTTTCTTGATAGAGAATGGCAAGTTGGTGCCTAATCTTGCAGGCGGTTTCGACCCAGAGCATCCTTGGAAGAACCGTGATCCTCGTTTCTATCACGACATCGTATATGATGGATGTAAGTTTATCAATGATGTTGGTAGCGCAGCAGGTGTATTGAAAAATTATATCTATTGTAACCTTTCTTCATCAGAATCTACCACCTCAGATGGGATGCAGACAATGCGTAGCGTAGAGAATGGTAGCCAAACGGGGTACTTCATTCAGAAATTGGTTCCTCATACTGCAAATTCTGTTGATCAATATTACGACAAGGCTTTTAATGCCTATTTGCCTTACATGCGTCTTGCCGATATCTACTTGATGTATGCTGAGGCTTGTGCCGCCACCTCTGGTGCGCAAGGTAAGTCATCCAACTTTAGCAAGACTGCTGAGGCTGCCATCAATACCATTCGTGACCGTTGTGGTGCTGGACATGTTGCAGCTGAATATGTAGCCAATGCTCACAAGTTTATGGACGAAGTTCGTCGTGAGCGTGAGGTGGAGTTGGCTTTCGAGGGTATGCGTTTCAACGACTTGCAGCGTTGGTTGCTCTTGACGGAGGCTCCTTACAATACCAAGTACGAACAGGTGTTTGAGCGTGTCAGCAGCGACCCTAAACATCCTGAGGATGGACAAGTATCTGGCTATGGCAAGAAAGTTATCATCAAACGTGACTTCACCGCCAAGCACTATTGGTTCCCATTCCCAACCGATCAGACTCAACTCTATGCAGAGTTCCCACAGAATCCTGGTTGGTAAGCAATATTATAATATATCAAATTAATAGATGATCGTATGAATTCAACATTCAAATCATATAATTACAAGTTGTTTGTCGCAGGTCTTGTGGCTTTGGCTCCATTGAGTGCCGATGCCAAGACGGCGCAAGCAGACGAAACCGACTCGCTGAACGCTGACAAGGAGATGGTTCAAGTGGCTTACCGCCAGGTGGCTAAGGATGAACTCCTCGGTGGTGTCTCTGTGGTCGATGTAGAGGACTTGATGAAGAAAGACTACCATACCTATAGCCTTGACAACATGCAAGCGTTGGTAGGTGGTTGGAATGGCAACTCACTCTGGGCACAGGATGCCAACAACGCAGGCTACTTAGTCTTGGTGGATGGAGTGCCACGTGAGGCAACCAATGTACTTCCTTCAGAGATTTCTCAGATTACTTTCCTCAAGGGTGCTCAGGCTGTGGTACTCTATGGTAGCAAGGCTGCCAAGGGTGCTATCCTCATCACCACCAAGCGAGGTAAGGTGGATGGCATCAAGGTAGATGTCACTGCCAATACAGGCTGGTATGTAGCCAAGTCTTATCCTGAGTATCTTAGCTCAGCTGAGTACATGACCTTATATAATAAGGGACGTGCCAGCGATGGCTTGTCTCCTCTCTATAAAGACGAGATTTATGACTTCGGTGCTGGCGACAATCCTTACCGTTACCCTAACGTGGATTACTACTCTTCTGATTACATCAGAAAGGCATACAACCGCTCTGAGGCTACTGCTGAGATTGAGGGTGGTGGCAAGCGTGCTCACTTCTACAGCAACATCAACTTCTATCGAGTAGGTGATGTCTTCAAGTTTGGTGAGGCTAAACACAACCATACCAACCGTTTCAATGTACGTGGTAACGTAGATGTCAACATCAGCGATGATATCAAGGCTTATGTCAATGCCAATGCTACATTCTATGATGCAAGCTCTGCCAAGGGTGACTATTGGTCAACTGCCGCTTCTATGCGTCCAAACTATCCACAGAATGCAGCTCCATTGATACCAATTGATTATATCTCTCCATCGGCAACCAATGCCTGGGCTTTGATCAACAATGCCAACTTGATAGATGGTAAGTACTTTTTGGCAGGTAGCCAGGAGAACTCTACCCATATCTTTGGTGACATCTATTCAGCTGGTAAGACTAAATATACAAGCCGCCAGTTCCAGTTCGACACAGGTATCAAGATCAACTTGGCGAAGTTACTCAAGGGCTTGTCCTTCGAGACAAAGTTTGCAGTCGATTACGCCACCTCTTATAATACCTCTTTCGACAATAATTATGCGGTGTATATCCCAACTTGGGCAAACATCAATGGTAAGGATGAAATCGTAAGCTTGAAGAAGGAAGGCGATGACAAGCATCCTGGTGTACAGAACATCAGTAATAGTGTGGATAACCAGACGATGCTCTTCTCTGCGCAGTTCAACTATCAGAACACATTCAGCAAGGTGCATAACCTTTCTGCCATGTTGATTGCCTCTGGTTTCCAGCAGACCAAGTCGGCTGTTTATCACAAGAACTCAAGTGCCAACCTAGCTTTGGATGCGTCTTACAACTACGCCCAGAAGTACTATCTCGACTTCGGTATGGCAGCCATCCATTCAGCACAGTTGGCTCCAGGTCATCGCGAGGCTCTTTCACCTTCCTTGACATTGGGTTGGAGATTGAAGAATGAGAATTTCTTGAAGGACAGCAAGGTGGTGGATGATATGATGATCAGTGCATCCTACAGCGACATCAAGCAAGATATAGACTTGGCTGTTAATGACCAGCGTTATTATCTCTATATGCCAGCTTGGAGCCAGACTTACGGATATGCTTGGGCTGATGGTGGTACCAACCAATATGCCTATTCTACCAAAGGTGGAAATAATGACTTGGGATTTATCAGCCGTAAGGAGTTCTCAGTCAACTTCCGTACATCTTTGTGGCAGAAATTGCTGACCTTGGATGCCAACTTCTTCGTAACGACAACCGATGGCTTGTTGGTTTCCAATCCAACTTACTATCCATCTTACTTGAGTAATGGTTATCCTACAGGTGGTTTCATTCCTGTGGTCAACTTCAATGCCGACCGTCGTACAGGTTTCGACTTTGCGTTGACAGCCAACAAGAAGTTTGGTGAGGTAGATTTGGCACTCGGTGTAACCGGTACTTATTATACTACCAAGGCCACCAAGCGTGACGAGGTCAACCTCTATGATTATCAGAATCGTCAAGGAAAGGTACTCGATGGCATCTGGGGATTCAAGACCGCAGGCATTTTCCAGAGTAAGGAAGAGATAGCTGAGTGGGCTGACCAGAGCAAACTGGGTAATGAAGTGAAGCCTGGTGACTTGAAGTACATCGACCAGAATAGTGACAACGTCATCGACTCCAACGATATGGTATATCTCGGCAAGGGTGGCTGGTATGGTTCTCCATTCACAATGGGTATCAACTTCACCGCCAAGTGGAAGGGATTCACCTTCTTCGCCTTGGGAACAGCCAACTTCGGGGCATACGCATCTAAGTTGTCTTTGGGTGACTACTTCAAGACAGAGGGTGACGTGAAGTACTCTGAGATTGCACGTGATGCTTGGACACCAGAGAACGCTACGACAGCTCTCTATCCACGCTTGGCTTCTAAGTCAACCAACAACTATCAAACCTCTGATTTCTGGTTGTACAAGACCGATGCGTTCCGTTTGGCTAAGGTTCAGGTTACATATGACTTGCCAAGTCGCTTGTTCCAGAAGACTTGGGTGAAGTCTCTTTCAGCCTTTGTCAGTGGTTCCAATCTGTTGACTATCTCTGGCAACCGCAAGTGGTTGGAGATGTCAGTAGGTCAAGCTCCTCAGACACGTTATTATAATATAGGTGTCAAGGCATCATTCTAATAACTCATAAAAACGAATTAAGATGAAAATTAAGAATATTATATTATTGGCTGCGCTCTCCTTGTCGTTGGCATCTTGCTCCGACTTGTTTGAGCCTGCCGAGGAGAATAACCGAGGTGTAGAGGCGATGCTTAAGGAGCCTACATTTGCACAAGGTCTCTTGGGCTATGCCTATTCTCATCTGCCATATTCCAATTCGAGCGAGACGGACATTGCCACCGATGATGCAGTGACCAATGATTTGGCTAGCTCTTACTCGAAAATGGCGCAAGGTGCTTGGGCTGCTAACAACGACCCAATGAGCCAATGGAATGGTCGCCGTTCTGTTATCCAGTATCTGAACCAATTCCTTGCTATCGCTGACAACGTGAAATGGGCAGACGATCCTATTGCAGCCAAGGTGTTCGCTGAGAGCCGCAAGGGTGAGGCTTATGCTTTGAGAGCTTTGAATCTTTATTATCTCGTTCAGGCTCATGCTGGTTGGTCTGAGGATGGTGAACTCTTGGGTGTGCCATTGTCAACCACAGTGGAAGATGCCAACACCGACTTCAATCAGTCTCGTGCTACCTTCCAACAGTGCATCGACCAAATTAACTCCGACTTGGATGAGGCTATCAAGTTGTTGCCTCTCGACTACAAGCAGCACTCAGAGTCTGAGGTTCCTGCTTACTATAAGGAGTTGGGTGCTTCTTTGAGCGTCTATGACCGTGTGTTCGGTGAGCACTTGGCTGGTCGTATCAGTGGTCGTATCGCTGAGGCTATCTGTGCCCAGGTTGCCTTGATGGCATCTAGCGAGGCTTACAAGGGTGGCTGTGATGTTACAGTTGCCAATGCTGCCGACGCTGCAGCCACGGTACTCGACCGCATCGGTGGTGTCTCTGGTATGGCAGCCAATGGTAACACCTGGTACACGAATAAGGATGAAATCAAGAAGTTGAAGTCGGGTGCTGTTCCAGCAGAAATCATTTGGCGTAGTAATGTCAATGAGGGTAAGGAAGATTATGACCTCGGTGTTATCCAAGAGAAGAACAATTTCCCTCCTACACTCTACGGAAAGGGTCGCATCAATCCAACTCAGAATTTGGTGGATGCCTTCCCTATGGCGAATGGTTATCCTATCACGGATGAGGAGAATAGTGAATTTGATGACATTGATCCTTATAGCAATCGTGACCCACGTCTCGACCTCTATATCATCCACAATGGTTCTGAGTACAAGGGCAAGACCATCAACACGACAGCAACTGGAGATACCAATGACGGTCTCAATAAGATTAGTACCTCTACTCGTACTGGTTACTATCTGAAGAAGTTGCTTCGTGACGACTGTAGTGCAGACCCTAACAACCTCAATGCACAGCCTCACTACAATGCCTACATCCGTTACACCGAGATTTTCTTGGATTACGCTGAGGCAGCCAACGAGGCATGGGGACCAAAGGGTAAAGGTACTCACAACTATTCTGCTTACGATGTCATCAAGGCTATCCGCCAACGTGCTGGCATCACCGATACTGGCTACCTCGATGAATGTGCAGAAGATCAGGCAAAGATGCGTGAGTTGATTCGCAATGAGCGTCGTATCGAGCTCTGCTTCGAGAATCACCGCTTCTGGGATCTCCGCCGTTGGAAGGCTAACATTGCTGAGACAGCCAAGGGTGTCAACGTAACCGAGGTAGATGGTATTCCTACATTCGAAGAAATCGATGTAGAGACAAGAAATTATAGCGATTATATGTATTATGGTCCTATCCCACAAAGTGAGACGCTCAAGTGGAGCAACTTGAAGCAGAACAAGGGCTGGAATGTAAAGAACAACGACTAATATTAAATACGATTAATTATGAAAATGAAGAAAATCTTAGCTATGGCTGTCATGGGAATCTTGGCACTCGGTTTCTCCTCTTGCGAGAACGGTGATGCTGACTTCCCTGATTACGAGGGTGGTGTCAATGTATATTTCGCCCATCAGTTCCTAGACCGTACCGTGGTCTTGGGTGATGCCGAGACCCTCAACACCACAGACGATAACAACCATATCATCCGTATCGTCTCCACAATGGGTGGTGCTCGTAATGGCAAGAACATTACCTTGAAGGTGGCTGTCGATGAGTCTCTCTGTGACAACCTCTTCTTCGAGGACGGCGTGACCCCAGTGAAGCCAATGCCTACCAACTATTACACCTTGGATGGCAATACCATCAACTATAATGGTGAGATGCTCGGCAGACTGAAGGTGAAGTTGGAGGATGCGTTCTTCGCAGACCCAGAGTGCGTCAAGGGTTCTTATGTGATTCCTGTTCGTATCTTGGAGCAGGTGGGAGCTGACTCTATCCTGAGTGGTAAGCCTATGGTAGATGGTGAGACTCCTTCTAGAACAAACTTGGAGGCTTGGTCAAAAACTCCTCAGGATTATGTACTCTATAAGGTAAAATACATGAACCCTTGGGAGGGCTTCTATCTCCGTCGTGGTACTGATAAGATTACCGAGAATGGTCAGACCAAGGAGGAAACTCGTCAAGGTGCTTCCATCGAGAAGGATGAGGTTTGCCAGATTACCACCAAGAGCTTGACAGAGGCTCTCTTCCCTGTCTCAGTGAGCAAGGTGGAAGGTAAAAATGAAGATGGCAGCGATAAGATTGTGAAATACACCTGCAACTTGAAACTTACTTTTGACAATGATGGCAATGTCACTGTATCTTCTGATACCGAGGGCATGACAGCCACAGGTTCTGGCAAGTTTGAGAAGAAGGCAGCCAAGTTGGCTTGGGGTAACAAGGATCGTGACTTGCTCACTCTCAACTACAAGGTTGATTTCGGTTGTGGCATCACGATGGAGACCAGCGACCAGTTTGTCGCTCAGACTCGTGGCGACATCAACGGTATCGTCACCTTCAATACTAAATATGTTCAGCAGTAAGATGCTGGGTGAGTAACATCGTAATAAGATTATATCATGAATATGAAAAGAATTAATTTTGGACTAGGCTTGGTAGCTCTCTTGGCTTTGTCTTCATGCGCTGACGACAAGTTCTCAGAGTTCCGTACAGATATGACCCAGAACAAGAAGGACTATCTGTATCTCAACAACTATGAGCCTTTGAAGAAATATGTACAGGATCTGAAAGACGCAGGCAAGTGCAACCCCGACTTTAAGTTGGGAATTGCACTCTCCGCATCCGAGTTCAATGAGCAAGGTATTGTGTATTGCTTGGCTGGTAGCAACTTCGACGAGATGACCGCCGGCAATGCTATGAAGTATGCTTCTTGTGTGGACAACAAGGGTGTGATGAACTTTGATAATGTCAGTTCCTTTGTTGCCAATGCCAAGGATGCAGGTTTGACCATCTATGGTCATACGCTCGCTTGGCACTCTCAGCAGAACAACAAGTACCTGAATGGGCTGATAAAGGATAAGGAGTTACCTCCTGCAGAGGAGAATCCTGGTCTTATCATCACGGCTGGTGATCCTAAGGCAAATACCTGGGATTATGAAATCTACTATGATTTGGATGAGCCTCTTAAAGCTGGTAAAACTTACGAGATTTCACTTAATGTAAGGGGAACTAATCCTGGAACGATTGATTTCTGGCCTGGTAAGAAAGATGGTTCTGCTACACAGTATGGAGCAGGTTCATTTACTGTAGCTGAAAGTGCTGTTGACAATGAATTCACTTTCACGCCAAATGCAGATATTGACCGTATGCGTTTCTGTTTCGGAAAGATTGGCGGAACACTTTATTTTGATAATTTTGTATTGAAAGAAAAGGGTTCTGACCATAATATTGCAGTCAACTCTACCTTTGATGAAGATGATATTTCGCATTGGACCAAAGTTTCTTGGATGACAGACGTCTCCTATAAGATTGGTAATGTAGCTGGTGCAGGTGCTGTTGAAATCCCTGTAAGTGTTGCGCATCTTAACTTTGATGATGGTCAGAATCTTGGTGGATGGGGTATGGATAATACGCCAAAGATTGTAAATGGTGTTTGTGAGGTTGGTAACAACGCAGCCAAGACGGACCCTTGGAATGCACAAGTTTGCTATGATAAAAAAGGTTTCACTTTCGAGAATGGTACAACCTATCACTTGAAGATGAAAATCAAGGGTTCTGTAGCTGGTGAATTTGGTGCTGGATTCCAGAATCCTGAAGGATACAAAGGCTGTGGTGACTTCCCTACCATCAACGTTACAACTGATTGGAAGGAAGTTGATGTGGCTACCACATGTAATGGTGACAATGCCTTGCGCCTGCTGCTGAATATCGGAAAATATGCGGGTACCCTCTATATTGATGATTTTGAAGTTTACTACACGAAGTCTTCAAATGGTATCCCTCTCACGGATGAAGAGAAGAAAGATGTCCTTACCACCGCTATGGGAACATGGATTGACGGCATGATGGCTGCTACTGATGGTTATGTTACATCTTGGGATGTTGTGAACGAGGCGATCTCTGGTAAGAAAGGTGCTGATGGATTCAATGAGTTGCAGCATGCAACTAATGCTCCTGCTTCTGATGTAGCCAATAGCTTCTACTGGCAGGATTATCTCGGTGATATCGACTATGTTCGTACAGCCGTAAGAGATGCACGTAAGAGCTTTGCTGAGCACAATGGTGATCCATCTAAGTTGAAGCTCTTTATCAATGACTACAACTTGGAAGGTTACTGGGATCAGCACGCTAAGCTGAATAGCTTGATCCACTGGATTGGTCTGTGGGAAGATCCTAATGCAGAGGAGCCTGTTGTTATCGATGGTATTGGTACACAGATGCACGTAACATGCTATGGTGATGCAACTAAGCAGGCTAAGCTTAAGAGCGACATCGAAGAGATGTTTAAGTCGCTGGCTAAGACAGGTAAGCTCATCAAGATTTCTGAGCTTGATATGGCTTATGAGGATGAGGCTGGTACTTCTGTTACCTTCGACAAGATGACTGAGGAGCAGCACAAGCAGATGCGTAGCTTCTATACATTCATCATCCAGAAGTACTTCGAGCTGATTCCACAGGCTCAGCAGTATGGTATCACTCAGTGGTGTGCTACTGATTCTCCTAAGGATTCAGGTTGGCGTGCAGGTTGCCCTACAGGTCTTTGGGATAGCAACTATCTCCGCAAGCACACTTACGCAGGCTTCGCAGTCGGCTTAGGTGCTCCTGAGTACTGGAAGGAGAATGCTGAATAATATTAGAAATGAACATTAGTTTTAGGTTTTATCATATAGATTAACCGAAATAATGTTAGTCGTGATAGGTCGGTTGTGTCGAGATGACACGATCGACCTTTTTTATATAGTATAAAATGTTGCTTTATTAGGAAATAGATTGTCTTATATCCCTTTTCCCTTTTTTCATAAACTATTTGTAACACCACATAAAGTTATAACAGACTTTTTATACTATCTTTACCAACAGATTAGAGAAACAACTCAATCTTATAACTGAATTTATTAACTTAATAAAAAATTGTGCTTATGAAAAAGTTATCTTTCTAGTGACAAATACTCACATAAATATAAATTTAGTGTAAAACATAAGTTCTATAGTAATGTAGGACGATAATAATTTAAGTATGAAAAAGAAAAATATCCAGACCCCCGTTTTATCAATGGCCATTGCTGCATGTATGATATCTCACCAGCAAAATGCGCAGGCCGGAGAAAATCCGTCCCTGCAAAATGATTCCGTGCCTTATGTAACCATGCCGGACGTTTCCCCTAAACTCACCACAGGAGATGGAAATCCCCTGCTGGATTTTATGTTTACAGCGGATCCAACTGCAGTAGAATATAATGGCAGAATTTATGTGTACGCAACAAACGATCAGCAACAATATGATTCAATAGGCGGTTACGGAAAAAACTCCTACGAATACATCAAATCTCTGGTGATGATGTCTTCCGATGACATGACAAACTGGACCTATCACGGAATTATTAAAACAGACAGCATCGCCCCATGGATACAAACATCATGGGCACCGTCGATCGCAAAACGTGAGGAAGCGGACGGCAAGACTCACTTCTACCTCTATTTCTCCAATAGCGGGGGTGGAACCGCAGTGCTGACATCCACATCCCCCATAGGACCGTGGTCAAGCCCGCTGAATCATAGTTTGGT
This sequence comes from Prevotella sp. CAG:732, assembly GCA_000436035.1. GTDB lineage: Bacteria > Bacteroidota > Bacteroidia > Bacteroidales > Bacteroidaceae > Prevotella. The sequence goes on from FR893218.1 coordinate 24,636, forward strand.
AGACACAAACACTCCCGGCATAGCAGGAGAATGCAAAGCCGCTTTCGATCCGGGTGTAGTCATTGATGACAAAGGAAAAGGTTGGCTGACAGTAGGCGGAGGATGTGCTCGCATTATGCGTTTGGGAAAAGACATGATTAGTGTGGATGGCCCGATAAAGCCCATCAGGGCTCCCCATCATTTCGAAGCTAACGAATTAAACTACATCAACGGCACATACGTTTATACTTATAACATAGATTGGCAAGATTTTAGCGACTGGCCTCTCCCGACAGAGAAACCAACCACCTGTTGCATGAGTTACATGACTAGCAAAACTCCGCTGGTAACCAAAAGTTGGAAATACCAGCACAACTATATGAAAAACCCTGGAGATTATGGATTTGACTACAGCAACAATCATACACATCTACACAAATTCCGCGGGAAATGGTATGTATTCTATCACACAATGAGTTTGCAACATAGTTTCAATACAACAGCTGGTTTTCGTAATGTTTGTGTCGATGAAATACAAGTTGACGAGAATACTGTGAATATCCACATGGGTAACCAGACTCTGAAAGGCGTAAAACAGATACAGCCTATGAATCCGTTCATCATCCAGCAGGCCGAAACCACAGCAGCCACACAAGGTGTCAAGTTCACAAATGGAAAAAGCATCGGGGACATGTATGCCGTTACCGTTCCCAACAAGACTGGCATCATTGCTGTCAGAGGTGTGGAATTCAACAAAGTACCTTCCAGTCTGGAAATTAAGGCATCCGGAAACGGAATCATAGAAGTTCGCCGGGATAGGCCGGACGGAGAAGTCATAGCTTCAATCAAAGTCGGTACCCCGCAAATGAAACTCATAGAATCCCAACTTCAAAAGAATATGACAGGCACAATGGACCTCTGTTTTGTCCTGAAAGGAAACAATATCACATTCGACGAATGGAAGTTCAAATGATACCTTACTGATGACAAGGAGGGTGCATTGCCCATTATGATGCACTCTCCTTAACTTCCTGTACGTATCCTGCGCTGAGGAGACTATGCATGGAAGCTGTGCTATCGTTGGATTCTCTTGTTTGTTTTTGCAACACTAAGATAAGTGAATTCTTCGACATGGCAAAATCCTGGACCGCTCGGCTCTGCCGCTTGACTTGTTCAAGAACTTTTTGCTGCTCAGGTGTTTAAAAAGTTTA
>FR893218.1:25853-48451 GCA_000436035.1 Prevotella sp. CAG:732
TAATTTATAATAGTGTTGCGTAATTAAGGACTATGGGACATATTATTAAACTACAATGGAAAATCGCTGGAATGCTGGGCATCTTGCTTCTATGTTCAATGCAAACTACAGCGAAAAAAGTTGCGGATTCCTCCCTGAAACCACGTATTGTCGTACTTACGGATATTGCACCGACAGACCTTGAACCCGATGACATGGAATCAATGGTCCGCCTGCTGGTCCATGCTGACCTTTATGAAATAGAGGGACTGATTGCGACAGGAGGATGGAACAGCTGCGGGAGATCTTATCCGGACGAATGGATGGAAAACATGCAGAAAGTAATTAATGCCTACGAGGAGGATCTACCGAATCTAATGAAACGATCCGGACAAAAGGGTTTCCTGCCAGTAGAAAAGGAAGCTGGCAAACAAACGTTGGGTTATTGGCCAAGTGCTGCCTATTTGCGTAGCAGGACTGCATTTGGCAGCAGAGATTTAGGCGTAAGCAAGCTTGGAGAGGAGAATCGCTCACAAGGTAGCCAAATGATTATCGACCTGGTTGACGAAAAGGACGACCGTCCCTTATGGGTTATGGTTTGGGGCGGTGCAAATACACTGGCTCAAGCGATATGGACTGTCAGGCAGGAACGAAGCGAAACGGAAGTTAGAAAGTTTCTGAATAAGTTGTGTGTTTATACAATTACAGACCAAGATGTATGCGGAGGTCCCCCTGTGGATTATGCCTTCAGTTCTCATCAATGGATCCGCAAGACTTGCGGCAAGGATATCCGCTTTTTCTGGGACGACAGCGCCTGGATTGTGCAGAACGCCATTGGAAGCCAGAATTGGAACGAATACGCAACTCATATACAAAATCACGGGAATCTAGGGAAAATATATCCGAAAAACAAATACGGAGTGGAAGGCGACACTCCTTCTTTCCTACATGTAACCCCAAATGGATTAAACGATCCGACCGTATGTAGCCAGGCAGGTTGGGGTGGCTATTTCCGATGGGGACTGTCACCAGACAGTCTGACAACATGCTACACAAATGCAGATCCGGCAGTCAGATGCATATCGGAGAAATATGAAAAATACTTCTATCCCGCAATATTCGCCAACTTCATGGCACGTATGGATTGGGCTGCATACGGCAAAGGAAACCATAACCCGATAGTCATCGTAAATGGTGAAAAGGGATTGAACCCGATTATAATTGAACCAGAAACAGAAGAGGAACTCCAATTAAACGCTTCAAAATCTGTGGATCCGGATAAAGATAAACTGACATTCCACTGGTGGATATTGCCGGAAGCGGGTACTTACACCTCAACGGTAAGTATCAGAGAGGCAGACAAAGCTAATGCCATTCTACGTATCCCCCAGGATGCGGCAGGAAAAGAACTGCATATAATCTGTGAAGTGACAGACAATGGGACTCCGGCACTGACCAGTTACAGAAGGGTCATCATCCGCCCAAAACTTGGCGAGACATTCAACCTTTCTGGGCAGCGATAAACATAACTATAAAGGCAATGTTATCAGAAAAAGATAATTCAGTAATTGATATTTAACATATAACAAATGAGACGTTTAATAATTATTGCATTTCTTTTCATGAATCTGTGCCTTCCTATGGGGACACAGGCAAGTAATGGGGGCAATGTAAGCCCCGATCCTAATTTTCAGATTTATCTCTGTTTCGGACAGTCGAACATGGAGGGCAATGCCGCCATCGGAGACATCGACCGGATAGGAGTAAATCCAAGGTTCATGGCTATGTATGCCGTGGATGATGAAAAGGCTGGATGGGAAAAGGGACAGTGGCATACCGCAGTCCCTCCGCAGGCAAGACCAACCACTGGACTCACTCCTGTAGATTATTTCGGAAGAAAGATGGTGGACAATCTGCCCGACAGCATCAAGGTGGGAACCATCACCGTGGCTGTGGGCGGTGCCAGTATCGACCTCTTCGACAAGCGTACCTATAAGGCGTATCTGAAGAAGCAGCCCGACTGGATGAAGAACTTCGCATCCCAGTATAACGGCAATCCTTATGCCCGACTCATTGAGCTTGCCAAGATAGCCCAGAAGCAGGGTGTCATCAAGGGTATCCTGCTGCATCAGGGAGAAACCAACAATGGTGATGCCAACTGGCCTAATCGGGTGAAGACCGTGTATAACGATATTCTGAAAGAGTTGCACCTGAAGGCAGAAGATGTACCTTTGCTCGTGGGCGAAACCGTTCAGAAAGACCAGGGTGGCAGTTGCTGGCAGCATATCGCCATTGTAGATGATATCGCCAAGACCATCCCTACTGCCCACGTTATCTCTTCCAAGGGATGTCCGCAGCGTGGCGATGGATTGCATTTCATTGCTGAAAGCTATCGCACCATGGGTAAGCGTTATGCCAACATGATGCTCTCTCTGCTCGGCATCATTCCGGATGCCAACTATCCGCGTGTGGACAAAGACCGCCGTGCCTACGTCAAGCTCCATGCACCGGAGGCAAAGCAGGTAATCTTCGACATTTGCGGAAAGAAGTATCCGATGAAGAAGGATCTGGACGGTGACTGGTATGGCGTGTCTGACCCTCTGGTAGTGGGTTTTCACTATTATTTCCTGAATGTAGATGGCGTACAGGTAGTAGATCCAGCCAGCGAAACCTACTTCGGTTGCTGCCGGGAGGCGAGTGGCTTGGAGGTTCCTGAGGGGACCGAAGGCAATTACTATCGTCCTCAGCAGGGAGTGGCACAAGGTCAGGTTCGCTCTGTATCCTATTATGCCGCATCTCAGGGTAAATTCCGAAGAGCCATGGTTTATACACCGGCAGAATATGAAACCAATTTGAGCAAGCGCTATCCTGTGCTCTATCTGCAGCACGGAATGGGTGAGGACGAGACGGGCTGGAGCCATCAGGGCTATATGCAGCACATCATGGACAATCTCATTGCCGAAGGCAAGGCAGAGCCAATGATTGTGGTGATGGAGAGTGGCGATGTGAAGCAGCCTTTCGTGCCACGTCCTGGCAAGGATGTAGATGAGGAGCGCAAGCTCTATGGTGCTTCTTTCTACGATGTCATCATCAAAGATCTGATTCCGATGGTAGACCAAAAGTTCCGCACCTATACAGATAGAGACCATCGTGCGATGGCTGGTTTGTCGTGGGGCGGTTGCCAGACTTTCAACACCGTGTTGCCGAACCTGGATAAGTTCTCTGCCCTGGGAACCTTCAGCGGTGCACTTTTCGGTGTGGATGTCAAGACCTGCTTCAACGGTGTCTTTGCCGACGCAGAGAAGTTCAACAGTCAGATAAATTATATGTTCATGGGATGTGGCTCAGAAGAAAACTTCGGAACGGAGAAGATGGCACAGCAGTTGAAGGATTTGGGTATCAAACTCGATGTCTATGTCTCTCCTGGCACTCACCATGAGTGGCTCACCTGGAGAAGATGCTTGAAGGAGTTTGTTCCACACTTGTTTAAATAAAGTTAGAAAAGCCTCTGGCTTTGGGGCTTAAAGGTAAGCGCAAGCAAGAGAATCCGTTATGGATTCTCTTCTTGCGCTTTATTCATATATTTTCGTGGCGAACAGCCATAGAGGTTCTTAAACATGGTGCTGAAGCTGGCGGCATTGCTGAAACCGCAGGCGTACATCACGTCGGTGACATTGCGGTTGGGGTCTAGTAACAACTTGGCAGCTTGTTTCAGTCGGATGTTGCGGATGAAGTTGTGCGGAGTCTGATTGGTCAGTTCCTTCATCTTGCGGTTGAGATGTACACGGCTGATGCCCACCTTTTGTGCGATGACGTCCACGCTCAGGTCGGAGTCGCTCATGTTCTCGTTGATGACCTCCATGATGCGTTTGAGCAATTCGTCATCCGGCGACTTGGTCTCCACTGTGTCAAAGGTTGGTTCCGGACTTTCCTTTCCCATAAACTTATTGCGAAGGGTACGGCGCACGGCAAGGAGATTGAGTATCGTACGGCGCAAGATGTCCATATTGAAAGGTTTCGTGATATAGGCATCGGCACCCGTCTCAAGACCAGCCAACTGACTTTCCTCCCGACTCATGGCAGTGAGCAGAATCACTGGAAGATGGTTGGTATTCACGTTGTTCTTAATCTTGCTGCACAGGGTATTACCATCCATCTCTGGCATCATGATGTCGGAGATGACAAGGTCTGGCATCGTCTTGATAATCTCTGGCAGTGCCACCTTGCCGTTAGGGTAGGTGAGGATGGTGAAGTCATTGCCTAGCTGTAGGCTCAGGTAGTGGAGGATTTCCTCATCATCCTCTACGATGGCGATGGTGCTCTTGGAGGAATGAGGTTTTGGCTCTTGGCTTTCTGCCTGCAAGGTGTCTTCCAGTGTCTCGTCGATTTCCTGTAGCTCCTCCAAGTCTTCCTCGTTTTCTTCCTCTGCTTTCTCTTCGAGGATTTCTTCTGTCTTGAGGTGGGCTTTGCCGAGTGGCAAGGTGATGATAAACTCGCTTCCTGTCTTGAAGTCTTCATCCTGCGTGTGTGTACTCTCGTTGTTGCGGGCGAAGATGGTGCCATAGTGAAGCTCCACGAGCGAACGTGTCAGGTCAAGTCCGATACCCGTTCCCACATTGCGGTCGTTGGAATGGGTAGGACTTTGGTAGAAACGTTGGAAGATGGTCTCCAACTTGTCCTTGTCGATGCCCTTTCCACTGTCCTTGATGGAGATGATGGCATTGCGGGTGGTCTGGCTGAGGGTAATCTGAATCTTGCCACCGGCAGGGGTAAACTTGAAGGCATTCGATAGTACATTCATGAGTACCTTGTCAAAGTTGTTGCGGTCGATCCAGACTGGTAGATGCTCGTCTTGATGCAAGAAGGTGAAGGTGATTTGCTTGGCGATCGCCTGTTGCTCGAAGAGCTGGTGTTCATCTTTGATGAAACTTACCATGTCGGTCTCGCTCATGTGCATCGCCATCTGTCCCTTGTCTATCTTTCTGAGGTCCATCATCTGACTGATGAGGTGGAGGATGCGCTCGGAGTTCTTGCGCATGAGGTTGTAGATGCCTTGTCGATGGGCATCCTTGTCTTCCTTGATGAGGGAGAGAAGAGGGGTGAGGATGAGGGTGAGCGGTGTGCGTATCTCGTGACTGATGTTCATGAAGAAGCGCAACTTAGCCTCGCCCATCTCTTCGGCATGGATATGTTGTTGCAAGGCTAGGCGGCTTTCTTCCTGTCGCTTGCGATAATGCTGATATTGCAAGAGGATGCCGAGGATGATGAGAAAATAGACAAACTTAGCCCAGATGCTGGCATACCAAGCAGGATGGATGACGATGGTAAACTCCTTGACTGGTGTCTCGAAGCTATTGCAGAGGGCTTTCACCTTGAAGTGATATGTGCCAGGCAATAGATGGGAGAAGGAAATCTCGTTGACTCCGCTCTGTACCTTGCGCCACTCCTCGTCATTGATGCTATAGGCATAGACGATTTGCTCCACATTATTATAAGTAAGTGTGGAGAGTTGGAGCGTGAAAGAGTTGTCTTCGTGGGAGAGATGGAATTCTTTCGTATCATAGACACCATGCTCGGTGATGGTGTAACCATCCGAATCCATGTAAGGCATGACGGGCTCGTTGTTGACGAGCAAGCCGGATAGGATGACGTTTGCCTTCCAAGGGTGCAGTTTGACATGGGCGACATCAAACTTGTTGATACCTCCTGTGCCACCCATCACGATGGTACGTTTATCGGCGGAGATGCAGGTGGCTCCATCGGAGAACTCATTGCTCTGGATGCCATTCCCGGCATAGAGCCTGGTGATTCTTCCTTCCATGAAGTTGATGCAGCTCATGCCCTTGCTCGTTCCCATCCAAATTCTACCGAGGTAGTCTTCGTTGATACAGCATACGCTGTTGTCGGTCAGACCTTGTGTTGTGGTGTAATGTTTGGAGAGCTTCGGATTCGACAGGTTGTGGCAATAGGCACCATCATCGGTACCATACCATACTTGGTCCTTGCTATCTACAAAGACACAATGAGAAAAGGAGTTTCTGACCAAGCAGTTGACACCGCCGAAGGTGGAAGTCCAACTCTCTTTCTTGCGGTCGAGACATGCCAAACCTGCGGACGTGGCAAAATAGATGTGGAAGTTGTCCTTCGAGAATGCCAACTTGACGATATTGTTGCTAGGTGGACAGTTTGCCTTCGGATTGTTATCGCCGTTGGCTATCATCTTATAGTTCTTGATGGCTCCATCCGGACTGATGCGGAACACACCTTCGCCCAAAGTCGTCAGCCAAACATAGCCCCACTTGTCGCATTTGATGTCATAGATGCCTGTGTTCTTGATGGCTTCGATGTCGAGTGGGTGGTAGGTGCCGTTGGCATCCAGTGTACCTGCTCCATCGGTATAGGTGGCTATCCAGATACGCCCTTGGGTATCTTGGCATACGCCGAGCACGACAGCTCTTGGTGCATAGTGCCCCAATAGGTGCTTGCCATCGGGGGAGAGCTTGTAGATGCCATCCTTGTCGGTTCCTACCCAGAGATTGTGGTCCTTGTCAAACATCACGCTCGATACACTGTTGTCGCCGATAAGATTAAACTTGCCTAGTCGGTAGCCCATATAGCCGAAGTCGTTGGGACTGAGTGGCTGCATGAACACGCCTTTCTGCAACATGGAGAACCAAATGTTGCCTTGCTGGTCTTCGATGATGCTTCCTACCTTACTTTTCGACAAGTTGGTCTGTGGACTAAAGAAGAGATTGTCATAAGTCATGTTGGTGACAGGGTCGTAGAGTGTGATGCCTTCGCCATTGCAGCCGATAAATAAGCGGTCGTTCCTGTTGACGAAGATGGTGCTGGCAGGAAGATTGGGAATGGCGGTTATTTGGGTGAAGACGCTGGAGCCGGGAGTGAGGCGATAGATGCCTTGGCTCTCGGTGGCGAGGTAAATGGTGCCCTTGCTGTCTTGCTGGATATCCCTGACATTCAAGTCTTGTGTCCCGAAGGCGTGACGAATGAGTTGACCTTTCTTGTTGAGCAAGAAAAGTTGGTTGCCATCGGCGATTAGCCAAAGTTGTCCTTGTCTGTCTTCTGTGATGTGATGGATGTATTTGAGTTTTCCTAGAGTTGGTGCGAAAGGTATGCAGGTATGGGTGCCTTTCTTCATCAGATAGATGCCGCACCCTGCCGTGCCTATCAAGATATTGCCGTTGTGCAGTCGCTTGATATGCGGAATGTAGGCACTGAAGGTCTTCCCTAGTTCGTTGTGCAGTTGAACCTCGGTGAAGTATTGGTCATCGTGGATGAGCACACCTCGGTTGGTACCCAAGACGATGCAACCATGGCTGTCTTGCGTGATGCAGTTAAAACAATTGGTGTTGGGCTTTCGAGGGTCGTTCTCGCCCTTTCGCATGGACCGGAAGTTGTAGCCGTCAAAGACGTTGAGCCCATTGCGGGTGGCAATCCAGATGAAACCATTGTTGTCTTGGAAGACTTGCGTGGCAAGGTTACTCGAAAGTTGGTGGTCTGTATTAAAAAGTCTGCCGCTCTGCGCATATGCGGCGAAATAACATATACAGGCCAAAATCGTTGTGATGGTTCTGTTCATGGTGAGTTGGTTCTTAATTATCACTGCAAAGATAACGCTTTTTGGTGAAAATAGGTACATTTCGTTGCGTTTTTTTACATTTAACACTTCATATAGGGCAAAAGTCGCAGAAAATGCTTACTTTTACACCTAATACCACTCAGCTATCAACAGGCTTTAGCCCATTTTAAATAATTTTTAGTAAAAGCGGACGTGTAGGTAATGTTAACCTGCACGTCCGCTTTTGTTTCATGATTCCTTTTTGTTTCTTTCATTAGCCCATTTTGTATCATACGACAAACAATTTGGTTCGTTTTCTAAAGTGATGTGTCTAAAAAAAAACTATTTTTGCAGCGGTTTTCGAGTGTTACGAAGTGTTTACGCACATTTATAATACGAAAAGCCATACGATGAGAATTGTATAAGTAAAAGATGAATCTTTGGTCAAAAACCTAATAGATAAATGAGAGTTTAAAGTCAAAAACCTAATTAAAATGGCTAAAAGCGGTTTTATGTGGCAATAACCAACTAACTAATAATTACAAACTTTTAATCTATTCTCGTATGAGGAACTTGAAAATGATTGAAAAGCCGTTAGTATTATTATTCCTGCTCTGTTTGTTCCCTTTGGGAATCTCGGCTCAGAGCCTAGTCAAAGGTTTAGTAAGTGATGAAAGTGGCGAACCTGTTATCGGCGCTACTGTTCGTGTGCTAGGCACCAACGATGGAACAGTGACCGACCTTGACGGACGATTCCAGGTAACCGCTAAGTCAAACGCACAACTTTCTATTTCATATATAGGATATGTGACACAGAAAGTAAATGTGGGGGGGGCGTACTAATATCGCTATCACCCTCAAGTCAGAAAACACCGCTCTTAGCGACGTTGTCGTTATCGGTTATGGTACTATGAAAAAGAGTGACGTAACTGGTTCTGTTGTTTCCATCGATACCAAGTCGATGATGAAACGTACACCGGTCAATGTAGCACAAGCTCTTCAGGGTGCTGCTGCTGGTGTGATGGTTACTTCACAAGATGGTGCTCCTGGTTCTAACTCAGCCGTTCGCATCCGTGGTATCGGTACTATCAATGGTGATGCTCAGCCTCTCTACGTAGTAGATGGAGTACAGGTAGGCTCTAGCGCCGACTTCGTCAACCCTTCTGATATCGAGAGCATTGAGGTCTTGAAGGATGCGTCTGCTACAGCTATCTATGGTTCTGCTGGTGCCAATGGTGTCATCATGATCACCACCAAGCATGGTCAGAAAGGTAAAGCTAACGTAACTGTTACTGCCGACTGGGGTATCCAGACTCTCCCTTACAAATTGAATACATTGACAGGCGACGACTATGCTCGTTCTATCCGTGATTCTAAGGCTAATGATGGTGCAGGTCTTACCAACCAGATTTGGTCTGAGGCATACGATGGCAAGCGTAACCTCATCGACTGGCAAGACCAAATGTATCGCACTAGCCTCCGTCAGCAGTATGGTGTTTCAGCTAGTGGTGGTACAGAGAATACTCAATACAACTTCTCTGTAGGTTACCTTAACAACAAGGGTATCATCGTGAATACCAACTATGATCGTATCACAGCTCGTGGTAGCCTCAAGTCTAAGGTTAACAAGTACTTGGAACTTGGCGCCGACATGAACTATATGTACTCTACCGTCAAGGGTAACAATATCGGTCTTGGTAACAATGGTAACCTTTCTTCTCAGCGTGATATCGCTCAGATGGCTCCATCTCTCGATTATATTGATCCAGCTACAGGTGAAGCAGTTCACGTAAACGTTGTTAACCCTGATGGAACATACGGCGCAGGTTATGCTCCAACTCCTGATGGATGGGAGGGTATGACCGCTACCGCTCAGAACCCTTATGCTTCTCAGATGGAGATTGGACGTACTACACGTAACTCTCGTATCTCTATCAACCCTTACATCGACTTGACTCTCCTCAAGACCAAGCAGCATACATTGAATGCTCACACCATTATGTCTTGGACACAGACCAACTCTGATAACGATGAGTTCTCTGGTATGTACAAGCGTTACAATAATATTGGTGGTAAGATGACAGAGGTGAAATATGAGGGTCGTAACCAGGCTTACTATAGCTTCGGTCTCGGTCAGAGTAAGGGCCTCTCTAAGAGCATCGAAACTTACTTGACTTATAACTGGAAGACAGACTTCAACACCTTGACTTTCATGGTTGGTAATACTGTTAGCAAGTATGAAGGCTCATGGGTTAGTGCAAGCGCATACGACTTCCTTTCTCCTAACAACCGTTTGATTTCTTTGACTACCAATGCAAAATCTATCCAGGGCAATGGTGGATTCAATGCACAGGTCCGTACTATCTCTTACTATGGTCGTTTGGTATATAACCTCTTCGATCGTTATATCTTGACAGCTACCCTCCGTCGTGATGGTTCTTCTAACTTCTCATCTGGTAACCGTTGGGGTACTTTCCCATCAGTGGCTTTGGCATGGCGTGCTAAGGAAGAGACTTTCCTTAAGAACGTAAAGGAAATTAGCAACGCTAAGGTCCGCTTTGGTTGGGGTCAGACAGGTAACGCTGGTGGTATCGCTGGTCGTTCTGTATATGCTCTTTCTTCAGCTCATACTAAGTACAACTTCTATGCACTAGGTGCAGGTGGTGGTACTACAGGTCAGTTAACTCAAGAGACTGGTTTCTATGCTCCATTGGTAGATACCAACTTGAAGTGGGAGACCAACGAACAGCTCAACATTGGTTTGGATCTCGGTTTCCTCGATGGTGACTTGAACGTATCTATGGACTTCTTTACTCGTAAGACCAAGGACTTGTTGTTGGAGCGTCAGATTCGTCCATCTGCAGGTAATACCTCTATCTATACCAACTTCGGTCAGATCAACAATACCGGTTTTGAGTTCTCTATCAACTACAACAAGCAGATTAACAAGGACTGGAGCATCAATGCAGCATTGAATGGTTCTACCTTGAAGAATAAGATCAAGAAGATGGGTGTTGACTACACTGCAACTTGTACCGGTGGCAACAGTACTTACTCAGCTGATGATATTGATGGTTCTAACATCGGTGCAGTCAGTGGTACGGGTTTCCAGTGGAACAACCACTCTATCTGCCGTGAGGGCGAGGCTGTAGGTTCTTACTATGGTTACAAGGTGGCTGGTATCATTACCAACCAGGAGATGCTCGACAAGGCAAAGGCTCAGGGACAGGATGCACAGATGGGTGACTTCTTGTTCGTTGATACAGATAAGAGTGGTACACTTGATGATGGTGACCGCCAGATCATTGGTAATGGTCTTCCTACCATGAACTTCGGTTTGAACCTCGGTGCAACTTATAAGAACTGGGACTTCAGTATCTATTCTTACGGTGTACTCGGTATGGACATCCTCTCTTACTCAAAGATGCGTCTCTCTATCATGAACCCATCTGATGACGCTTGGACACCAGCCCTCTTGAAGGATAGCTATAAGAAGATGTATAATAGTGAGACCAACCCTGGTGGTACTCTTCCTCGCTTGACACGTCTTGACAACAACAAGAACAGCCGTATCAGCGATGCTTGGGTTGAGAATGGTAACTTCTTGAAGATTAGCAATATCCAGATTGGTTACACCGTACCACGCAAGTGGTTGGAGCCTCTGAGTTTGACATCTGTACGTGCTTACTTCTCTATCCAGAACCTCTGCACCATTTCTCCTTACACGAAGTATGGTGATCCTGAGGTGGGTCAGGGTAGCGTTATCTACACCGGTCTCGACACGGGTCGTTACGCAAATCCACGTACCTATATGTTCGGTCTGAATGTAACCTTTTAATTAATCAAAACTTGAAATCATTATGAGAAATATAGCTAAATGTTTTGCCGTGATGGGCTTGGCGTGCATAGCCTTGTCCTCATGCGATAACGATAAGTTCCTGGATGTACCGCATTACGACATCTTGGACATCGAGTCTCAATTTGAGAGTGATGACAATGCTCTTCGCGGATTGAATGGTATCTATGCTTTCAACCAAGGTAGTACGATAGATAATAACTGGGGTTTCAAGCCAAACTTGTTTACGGGTTCTCACCCTACCATGGATACCCAGTGTACCGGTTGGGATGTTAAGTTCCTCAATCAGACCTGGGATCCAAATGTCGGTGAACTAGGTGAAGGCTGGGCTCATGCTTATGCTGCTATTGCTCGTGCCAACCTTTATTTGGCAGGTCTTCAAGAGGCAGATAAGATCAGTGAAACTGCCAAAAAGACTTGTGAGGGCGAGGCTCGTGCGCTTCGTGGTTACTTCTATACTTGGTTGGCTACCACTTTCGGTCGTGTGCCAATGCTTGCTACAGGTGAGGATTTCAGCAATACACCTGTGAAGGCTGCTGCTGAGACTTACGAGGAAATGTGGGACTTCATCATCGAAGACTTCACAGAGGCTTCCAAGCTTCTCGACTGGAAACCTTACAATGACCAGTATGGTCGTTGTACCAAGGGTATGGCAAAGGCTTACTTGGCTGATGCCTTGATGTGGAAGGCTTTCCGTTGCCCAGAGACTGCTAGTGATTGCTATGACAAGGCAAAGCAAGAATTGAAGGATATCATCACCAGTGGTACTTATAAGTTGACTCCAAACTTTGCTACCAACTGGGATCCTGCAGGCTTCTGGAATGAGGAGTGTATTTGGGCAGAGTGCTTGGATGAAGGTGACAAGTGGAGCAGTTGGGGTAGTGACCGTACTATCGACAACTTCAACTCTAACATGATGAAGTGGTTCTGTGCTTGTCCTGAGAATGGCGGATGGGGTGCTGAATATCTCTCTTGGGAGTGGTACTCTTGTTATGAGCATGGCGATAATCGTCGTGATGCTTCTTGTGCAACAGGTGCAGTGCCAGCGGAAAAACTCGAACAATATGGCATCGAAAAATCTAATACAGTTTGGGGCTACAATCCATACTTGAAGGATTCTATCGGTACAAAGGATGGTGAAGGTCATGTTGTTAAACCATTCAAGAATGCTGAGGGTGTGATGGCAGGTACCAAGACCATGCAGTTCCACTTCGATAATGGTGAGATGGCTCCTGCTATCTGGACAACTAAGATGTGGCGTTCAGCCAAGGCTGATGGCAACGCTTGGGGTGGTCAGATGTGGGCTCCTACAATTGTCTATGCTAAGCGTTATGCTAATGTCTTGCTCGACTATGCAGAGTGCTGCTTCCGTACAGAAGGTGAGAATAGTGCAGAAGGCTGGAAGGCCATTAACGACCTTCGCAATCGTGCTTGGGGTAACTTGGCTGTAGGTGAAAATTATGATAAGTATTTCGCACATTATAATAATGTGTATTCATTTAATAACATGAATACAACCATGACCAAGTATCCAGTAGGTGTGATGACACAGCAAGTTTCGGTTCCAGACGCTAAGGTTTATTACACTGCTCTTCAGGCTAAGCCTAACCGTGTTGGTTATACTCATACATCTCCAGCTTGGCTCGTTGCTGTCAACGAGGAGCGTCGTAAGGAGTTCAACTCTGAGTGGTGTCTCTGCCCTGACATGGTAAGATCTGGCTACATCGAGGATCATATCAACTACAACTATCCAAAGGATGATGGCGGTGATGACTATGCTAACTATCCTTGGACCAAGCGTTCATTCGACTTCGATATCAAGAAGATGGATATGCCAATCCCAGCTGATGAGATCTTGAAGAACCCAGCTTTGAAGCAGAACCCAGGCTACGAGAAGATAGATGAGAATGCCGCTCAATAAGTTTTTGAATGAAAATCAGAGTTTTAATATAACCAGACTAAGTGAATACTAGGATTAAATTTAATTATAAGTTCTAGGTTAAATCGTATAATTTAGGAAGGAGTGTTTCGTGAGAAACGCTCCTTTTTTAAGTTTTCGTATCCATGATGCAACATATGCTAAAGCATTTGATACATCAGATAGCTCTAACTTCCTCTTTTTCTTGTATCTTTGCAGCAGTCCTACTCAGTAGGCTAAGATAATAACTAAAGACAACATCAAACAACTGAACAATGAAAGCAAAACATCTTTTCATCTCTTTGATATGTTTGGCACCTGCATCCCTGTGGGCGCAACTCCCTTATCAGAATCCTGCACTCTCAGCGCATGAGAGAGCCGTTGACCTGTGTGGTCGTCTCACCTTGGATGAGAAAGCATCCCTGATGCTCGACGATTCGCCTGCCATCCCTCGCTTGGGCATCAAGCGATTCCAATGGTGGAGCGAGGCATTGCATGGCGTAGCCAATATGGGCGATGTCACCGTCTTCCCAGAACCTATCGGCATGGCGGCATCCTTCAACGACGCCTTGGTGTATCGGGTCTTCGATGCCACCTCTGATGAGATGCGTGCCAAGTGGAACGAACTCCAGAAGAGTGGGGGCGATGTTACTCGCTTCCATGCCCTCTCAGTGTGGACACCTAACGTGAATATCTTCCGTGACCCTCGGTGGGGACGTGGACAGGAGACATACGGTGAGGATCCTTACCTCACCTCGCAGATGGGATGCGCCGTGGTGCGTGGTTTGCAAGGACCGGAAGACACCAAGTATCGCAAACTCTGGGCGTGTGCCAAGCACTATGCCATCCATAGCGGTCCAGAATGGGCTAGGCATACTGACAACGTGACCGATGTGTCGCCTCGTGACCTTTGGGAAACCTATATGCCTGCCTTCAAGTCGCTCGTACAAGATGCCAAGGTGAGAGAGGTGATGTGTGCTTATCAGCGTTGGGATGATGAACCTTGTTGCGGTAGCACCCGCTTGCTCCAAACGATCTTGCGAGACGAGTGGGGCTTCAAGTACTTGGTGGTGTCCGACTGTGGTGCCATCACCGACTTCTGGGAGAACCACAAGGTGTCGAGCAGTCCGAAGACTGCAGCAGCAAAGGGCGTGCTGGCAGGAACCGACGTGGAGTGCGGCTTCAACTATGTGTATAAGTCGGTGGCTGAGGCTGTGAAGTATGGTGCGCTCACCGAGGCAGAGGTGGATAAGCATGTGATTCGCTTGCTCGAAGGTCGCTTCGACTTGGGCGAGATGGACGACAACAAGGTGGTATCTTGGTCCAGCATTCCTACCTCAGTGCTCTGTAGCAAGGCTCATCGTCAACTCTCTCTCGATATGGCTCTCCAGACCATGACGCTTCTCCAAAACAAGAATGAGGTATTGCCGCTCAGCAAGAAGGAGAAGAAAATTGCCTTCATCGGTCCTAACGTGGATAACGAGCCGATGATGTGGGGTAACTACAATGGTACGCCACGACAAACTATTACGATCCTTGATGGCATCAAGAGTCGTCTGAAGAAGAACCAACTTGTCACCTTCAAGGGATGTGACTTGGTGAACGACCAAACGCTCGACTCCTACTATGACCAATGCTCCATGGATGGCAAGGTAGGTTTCAGGGGTACTTTCTGGAACAATCGTGAGAGCGAAGGCAAGCCTGTGACTATCACCTATGAAAAGAATCCTATCCAGGTGACAACATACGGACAGCATTCCTTTGCACCAAACGTGAAGTTGGTGGGCTTCTCTGCCAAGTACGAGACTGTTTTCCGTCCGAAGCAAACCAATAAGGTGTTGCTCGATGTGGCTGCTTGTGGACATTATGAGGTGTATCTCAATGGCGAGAAGAAGGCTGAGAAGTCTGACTGGCGCACTACCGAGTCTCGTATCGAGTTTGAGGCTGTGAATGGAAAAGAGTATCGGATAGAAATCCGTTATGCAGAGATGCCAAACTATAATGCCGATATGAAGATTAACATAGGTCATGAGACTCCGATCGATTATACGGCTTCCATTCAGAAGTTGAAAGACTGTGAGACGGTGGTCTTCGTGGGTGGTATCGCTCCACAGCTAGAAGGCGAGGAGATGCCGATTAATATTCCAGGTTTCAAGGGTGGCGACCGTACCGACATCGAGTTGCCAAAGGTACAGCGTGGTTTCTTGCAGGCATTGAAGAAAGCTGGCAAGAAGGTAATCTTCGTCAACTGTTCGGGTTCGGCGATAGCCTTGGCTCCAGAAACCGAGAGTTGTGATGCCATCCTCCAGGCTTGGTATCCTGGTCAGGAAGGTGGCGAGGCGGTAGCTCGTGTGCTCTTCGGTGAGTACAATCCATCGGGCAAGTTGCCTATTACCTTCTATCGTGATACCAAGCAGTTGCCAGACTTCAAGGACTACAGCATGAAGGGCAGGACTTATCGCTATATGAACGATGCCCTCTTCCCATTCGGTTACGGACTGAGTTACACCTTATATAATATAGGGGAGGCAAAGCTCTCGAATGAGACATTGAAGAAGGGCGAGCAAATCACCCTGACCATCCCTGTCGGCAATGTGGGAAAGAAGGATGGTGCCGAGGTTGTGCAAGTCTATGTGAAAGACCCTACCGATACCGAAGGCCCTCTGAAGACCCTCAAGGCTTACCAGCGAGTGAGCGTCAAGGCGGGCGAGACTGCCCAAGCCATCATCACGCTCGATAGCAAAAACTTCGAACTCTTCGATACAGGCACCAATACCATGCGTGCCAAGGCTGGCGACTATGAGGTGTATTATGGCAGCAGTTCTGCCGACAAAGATTTAAAGAAAGTGATCGTTCATTATGCCTACTAATGTCCTTCTGCTAGCCCTTGCCTTCTTATTCAAAGTAAAAGGTAAGGGCTATCATTTTGCTATGGGCTTCCTTGGCAGCGAGGGTGTAAGGGAGCATGCTCTTGTCCTTTACTTTGCTAGCGTAGCCCTTGTCGTAAGAGTTCAGCAGACCATACATGAACTTTAGTTCTGGGCGCAACTTGAAGAAGGGAAGGTAGAAGTCGCAACCTATGCCCAACTCCACGAAGAGGTCAGTCTTCTTCAGGCGGAGGTATTCGTCCTTGTTGCCACTCAGGTTTATCATCGGATTCAAGCCTGCCATGATGTAGGGGCGGTGATTGTTAAACCTTGGGGCGGCAAAGATGAGGTCGAAGGCGCAAGAGATGTATGCTGTCTTCAACTCCTGGCTCACGTCATAGCGGTCTTCTGATGAGAGATTGTGGAAGGTGAGGTGACGAGTGCCGAAGTACATGGCAGGGGCGATGCGGAACTGGAAGTGGGTGCTCAGGCGGAACTCGCCCAGTACACCCACGGTAAAGCCTGGGTCCCATCGGTCTTGATCCACCGTCACGTTGCTTGTCACCTCCTGTCCGTTCTCGTCGGTGAAGGTCACTTGTCCTGCGTTCAGCAGTTCGAGGTCTTGCAAGTGTGTGCCCACCATCACACCGAAGTGGAAGGGGCGCAAGTCACAGTACGGGCGATTCTCTACCGTTCGCTCCTGCGCCATCGAGGCGAGAGCCGTGAGGCAGCAGGCAATGGCAAGCAGCCATCTATGGGGATATTTTGTCAAAATCTTCATGATGTTATGGAGTTGGGGGCAGCATGTGCTTCCCTATTATTAATAATGTATTATTATAATTCTAACGCAAATCCGCTCATCTTATTGTTTTGTGGGCGCAGAAGATGTGTGCCCTTCGATGGTGAGACATCATCATTAATAGGTACGATTATTTCGAAATCGTATAAATTATGAAAAAAGTGATACCTAAATATAGGTAGTATGGAAATTATTTTCTATCTTTGCACCATCAAAGAAAATACAAAAACATTATTAACAATATAAACATTTAAGATTATGGCATACGTAATTGGTGACGATTGTATCGCATGCGGTACATGTATTGATGAGTGTCCATCAGGCGCAATCTCTGAGGGCGAGAAGTATTCTATCAACCCAGATGTTTGCACAGAGTGTGGTACTTGTGCAGATGTTTGCCCTAACGAGGCAATCAGTCTTCCTTAATCGTTAAGGAACGATACTTTTAGTTACATAAAACATTTGAGGAGCGATTTCCGTAAGGAGACCGCTCCTTTTCTATTCTCCTGGTCATCGCTTTAGGCAGTCCCTTTCATCTTGCTTCTCTTTCTTTACCATAAGCTTCATCTTCGGCTTTCTTCACGATTTCTTGCTACCGAAGAATTAATTTTTATTTAAAAGTTTGGTGATTTTTATCAAATATCGTATTTTTGCAGCCGATGAGTGGTCTATCCATTCATGGTACTATTTTAAACCTTTTGAAACAAATGATGAAATCACAGGGACGTTTTATTCTCTTATATATTATAATAGGTGTCAACTTGTTGGCGGGGTGTGGCAGAAAGGCTGCTCCTCAATATGTCATTGGCGTATCGCAA
This sequence comes from Prevotella sp. CAG:732, assembly GCA_000436035.1. Lineage (GTDB taxonomy): Bacteria > Bacteroidota > Bacteroidia > Bacteroidales > Bacteroidaceae > Prevotella. The sequence goes on from FR893218.1 coordinate 43,670, forward strand.
TGCTCGAAAGATTTTTGGAGAGACAAGTTTAATAAGGAACTGCAGATGGCTGAGTATCTCAACGACTCCATCCAGGTCAAGTTGGCTTCTTCCAATGATGACAGCAAGTTGCAGACTCGGCAAATCAATCAGATGATTGACGAGAAGGTGGATTTGTTGGTGATAGCTCCTAATCAGTTGAATACCATCTCGCCTGCCATCAATCGTGCTTACGACAAGGGCATTCCGGTTATCATCTACGACCGCAAGGCTAACAGCAATAAATACACGGCTTTCATCGGGTGCGACAACTATGCCATCGGCAAGTCGATGGGAGAGTTTATTGCCCAAAAGTTGCAAGGGAAAGGTCGTGTCGTGGAGATTCGTGGATTGGAAGGTTCCTCACCTGCCTTGGAGCGTCATCGTGGTTTCATGGAAGCCATGAAGAAATTTCCGGGTATGCAGGTGGTGGCTTCGGAGGCTGGCGACTGGAAGGAGGAGAGTGGCAAGAAGGCGATGCAACGCATCCTCGACAAGACTCGTGACTTCGACTATGTCTTCTCTCACAACGACCGAATGGGTTGGGGAGCCTATCAAGTGGTTCGTGATAAAGGACTTGCTCGCAACTATAAGTTTACGGGAATGGATGCGATGGCGACCCGGAATGGAGGATTAGAACTCGTGCGTGATGGCATCTTTGAGGCTTCCTACCTTTATCCTACCAAGGGTGATGAGGTCGTGGCGTTGGCGATGAGAATACTGAGACATCAGCCTTTTAAGCGAGAGAACTATCTGCGTACGTCTATCATCACCAAGGACAATGCCTTGCTCACTTTGATGCAAGCCAAGGATGCCGAGCACCAACAGAGCAACCTCGAAAGTCTTCACAAGGTGGTCAACCAATATGTGTCAGACTATCACGACCAGAAGTTGATGATTATCTTCTTGGTCATCATGCTTTTTGTTATCTTTGTTGCGGCAGTATTGGTGTTTCGAAATTATCTCATCAAGATCAAGCTTACCGAACAGCTTTCTAGTCAGAACAAGGAGATGAAGCGACTCAACGAGGAGGTGATGGAACTGACGCATTCTCGCTTGGTATTCTTCACGAATATCAGTCATGAGCTTCGTACGCCTCTTACACTGATTGCCGACCCTGTGGAGATGCTCTTGGATGATGAGGGTATCAAGGGCAAGACCAGAGACTTGCTGAAGATGGTGCAGCGCAATGCCCTCGCCTTGCAGCAACTTGTGGGAAGCATCCTCGATTTCAGAAAGATACAGAATGGAAAGATGAACTTGACGCTCAACCGTTTTGACATCGTGAAGGCATTGGAGTTGTGGACGGGTGACTTCCAGTTGACAGCGGAGCGCAAGCAGATTCGTTTGCATTTCGATGGGAATGGTTTGTCGGGTGATACTCATGTCATCGCCGACAAGGAGAAGGTGTCTCGCATCGTGTTCAATCTCTTGAGCAATGCCTTGAAATATACACCTTCGGATGGTGACATCTTCGTCAGTTTGAAAGATGCGGAGAACAAGGACTTCTTGCGTATTGACGTAAGAGATACGGGTAAGGGTATCGCCAAGGAAGAGGCGGCTAAGGTGTTCGAGCGTTTCTTCCAAGCCAAGGGAGCTGCGAGTGGTACGGGCATCGGCTTGGCTTTGGTGAAGTCGTTTGTCGATTTGCATCATGGCGTAGTTTATGTGGAAAGTGAGTTGGGTAAAGGCTCCGACTTCATCGTGGAGATACCTCGTCAACAAGAGGCGAATGGACAAGTTGTCCACAATGAGGATGAAATTGTGGATAACGCTGCAAGTAGCTCTGCATCAAAGAATATGAATGTTGTGAACGATGCCGTTTTGCAATATATCGACGATGGGGATAAACAAGGTGGAAAACTCCAACAGGTTATCAGTGAGCATACCAATAAGCCTACCTTGTTAATCATTGACGACAACAATGACATCCGACAATATGAGCGTACACTCCTGCAGGATGATTGCTTCGTGTTGGAGGCATCGGATGGAAAGGAGGGTCTGGAGATAGCCAAGAAGGAGGTACCCGACTTGGTGATTTGTGATGTGATGATGCCTGTGATGGATGGCTTGGAGTTCACCGAGCAGTTGAAGACCCACACCGCCACCTCTCATATCCCGGTCATCATGCTGACGGCAAAGAATCTGGAAGAGCAGCGTGCGGAGGGGTATGAGCATGGTGTCGATTCATACATCACCAAGCCGTTCCATAGCAAGGTGCTCTTGGCTCGCATTGAGAATCTCTTGAAGCAGCGCAATCTCTTGAAGAATGTATTCCAAGGTACGCAAGTGGCGGAGCAGGAGATAGAGGAGTCGCATTTGGATGATCGGGACAAGCAGTTTGTCAAGCAACTTCACGATATTATCCAGAAGAATCTTTCAGACAGTGATTTTGGTGTGGAGGATATTGGTAAGGAGATAGGATTGAGTCGAGTGCAACTGTATCGCAAGGTGAAGGCGATGACGGGTTCGTCTGTGGTCGATTTGATACGCAAGGCTCGTCTTGCCAAGGCACGTCGCCTCTTGGAGAGCCGTAGCATGAGCATTTCCGAGGTGGCTTATGAGGTAGGATTCTCTGCTCCGTCTTATTTCACCAAGTGTTTCAAGGCAGAATATGGTATTTTGCCAGGAGAGGTAAATGCTTAGGATATATGAAATGGAGTGAGTACATTTAATAGTTTCTCGTAATCTGCTTTTGAGATTCTTCTGCCCCGAAGGCTTCTTACTTGTGGATAATCCTCGAAGTAAGATTCTTGGGTAGTGTACCATTGATGCGAACGGATTTCTCTTACTAAGTGAAGTTTGCCCTCGATGCTTCTAGCGAAGCTAGGGTTGACACGTGATAGATAGTGCTTGCCATCCTTCATTTCGATGGCAAGCATCAGATAGGTTTGAGGCCCCTCTGCCTTTTTCTTCTCCTTTACTTTCTCACTCACCTTCCATCCCTTGGTGGAGGTCATCACTCGTATGTCCCAACCGTACTTGCGGTTGAGGCTATCCATCATGCCCCGGAACACGATGCCATGTGAGGAAGTGTCTTTCAGTCCGGTATATCCGATGATGTAATGTATCATCTCGTGCAGCAATATGCTCTTCGCCTGCTTGTCGGTCATGTCGTAGTAGGTGGACATCGAGAGTTTGAAGTCATAGAGTTTGGTGCGCCCCCATCTGGTGGCACGCTTGAAGGACAGTTGTCCCAGTCGTGTTTTTGCACGAGTCAATCCCAACTCCGGCACAGGCAGTTTGCCTCCGAAGTAGTCGTGGTCAAACCGCTTAAACCACTCTTCCATCCATTCTATCGTCACAATCATGGGTGCAAAGGTACAACTTTTATCACTAATAATCGTTCATTGCCTAGCAGAAATGTTACAATGAACGATTTTTTGTATCCCATGAAAGATTAATTGAAGTTGATATTCAGACCTTTATCTAATTTTGCGGCAGAAACAAAACAATAACACTAACAACATTTAAACCGTACAAAATTATGGATACCTTATTAAATGGAAAGAGCGCAGCCATGATGCTTGCACTTTCTTTGATTTCAGCTTCTGCTTTCGCACAAGACGAGAATGCTAACTCCAAGGAAGAAGGTAATCGCAACGTGATGCTCAATGCCGCAAGTGCCAATGGTCCTCGTGAGATTCAGATAGGCTTGCCTTCTGCAGATGTTAACGTGTTGGAGAATGGTCTGCCTGTTACTTACGCCACCAATCCACATTCAGTGAATACCATCTGGCGTGGTGATGCAAGTTTGAGTCATCAGGGATTGCTCAAGATAGCAGAGACTGCCATCACCACAGGTAACATCGGATATGCCGTCAACTCTTTCACCCAGAAAGGGCAGAAAGGATTCAATGGTACGCTGAACTATAAGAGCAATCACTTCGGATTGCAGGAATTCTCTTTGAATATGAATGGTGATTTGGGAAGCGACTGGTACTACAGCTTTAATATGTATCAGGATTTCGACCCAGGAACCTTCAAGATTAAGTCAACTCCTTATCAGGATCGTACTCAGATTTACAAGGCGCTCCTTACAAAGAAGTATAACGGCAATCGTGGTGAGTTTACTGCTATGTATAAGTATGCCAACAGCCACAACGTATATAACTATGCAACCCAGAGTGCTCCATTCATTTATGTAGGCGATGGAAGCGTGAAGGAATATGGAAAGTTCAAGCTCGGAACTACTTCTTATCTTCCTATCGATAATGAGATGACCTATCGCAATATGAGAACTGGCGAATTGGAGCAGACTACGCTCTATGATGCCTGCTTAAACAAGGCGAGCGAGGTGACTTTGATGAACAACTATCGTTTTGATAATGGCTTGAACTGGAAGGCTACTTTGAAGTACGACCATTCTCGCGGTGCGATGGTTTATCAGACTCCGATGTCTATCATCGATTTGACGAGTGCAAGTCAGGGTACATATAACTATCAGTACCGTGATATTAATGGTCAGGAAAAGGCTTACGATGGACAGTATGTGCAGACCCGTATGTCTTGTTTGAATGCTGGTAAGATAGATGAGGTACTCTTTACCTCTGAACTCTCCAAGAAATTCAGAACTTCCACTTTCCGCCTCGGTGTGAATGAGTGGTTCTATCATATTGACTATTGTTCAAATACTACCATGTATGACCAGAGTGTTCCTGCTGATGGTAGTTATGCTTTGCGAGTTTGGGATGCCAACAAGCGCAATAGCTATTTCTACGATTTCAACAAGAATGCCTCTGAGTATTACAAGGGAAGCGAAAA
>FR893219.1 GCA_000436035.1 Prevotella sp. CAG:732
CTTCAAGTGAGGCATAAAGGCTCCCATGTCGTCATTGATGAGCACATTCTTGGAATAAGCATACACGATGGCATCATATCTTTTCATGTCTTGCGCAGTATAATACCAGACGAGACTTTCCGAGAATCCTTGTCTTACTTCTTGATTTGGGAAACAGAGATGATACAATTTATCATTTTTTTCGTATCCCTTAATAGTTAGATAGCCACTTTGGAAAAGGACAGGAATAGGATCAGTAAGCCTTTCCGTAGGTGTATCAAAACGTGATGCCTGTATCCACAGATCGTCCAGATTGGGCATATCCAAATTCTTCTGCTGCATCAGTTCTATCAAGAACGTAGGCGTGCCAGATGTAAACCAATAGCTATTAAACTCCTTATCGTCCAAGGCATTGATAATACTATAAGGATTGAAGATATCCTCGCTATTGATACTGAAATGGTAGCCATCATAATGCTGCCCGAGTTGCTGCAAGGTCTCCTCATAAGTGAGTCCATTATGCTCAGCCATCTCCTCGATACCCTCACGGAAATATTGAGTCAATTCACTCTTGGTAATACCACAACAGCTACTGTATTCATCTTTCAACGTGAGAATCTTGAGATTGTTCAACTCGCTAAAGATGCTGAGTTGACTAAACTTGGAGATACCTGTGATGAAAACAAAGCGAATGTTTCCCTCTTGCTGCTTCAAGGGGCTGAAAAAATCTCGCATGATGTTGCGGATGGTCTTCTGCAACTCTTCGTCACTGATAGAATCATGCATCGGAGCATCATATTCATCGATGAGAACAACAACTTGCTTACCTGTCTGAGCCTTGGCAGCCAGCAAGATGTTCCTAAAGCGAGCACCAAAGCCTTCACGCCCAAATTCTGGAACTTCTATTCCATATTTCTGCTCTTCAACTTTAAGGATATTGTCTAATATAATTTTAGCATTCTCCAAACTATAATACTTACCGCAGCTCAGATCCAAGTGGATGACAGGATATGCCGTCCACTCCTTCTCCATCTGTTCGATGGCAAGTCCCCTGAACAGTTCTTTCTTACCTTCAAAGTAGGCCTTGAGAGTAGATACAAACAAGGATTTTCCGAATCGACGCGGGCGACTCAGAAAATGAAACTTGGCATAATGAGCCAACTGATAGACGATAGCCGTCTTGTCAGCATAGAAGTAATTCCCCTCCAGAAGTTCCTGCCATGCTCACCAAGCGATCCCTCGGGGATCACGTGATGGGGAATCGGTGAACATGAGACGAGCAACCGTTGCTCACGAGGCGGGCAACAAGTGCCCAAACTAAGGACTACAATTTGGGCATATTCTGTTATGTCAATTAGTCTGTTCTACAAGAATAACCTTTAACCAGATATTCCATCATAAATAAATGAGACTTCCCTGCATCAAAACAGAGAAGTCTCATTCTTTTTATCTTATTATCTATCAAGTCTTTAAGCCGATATTTTCAACAGGAAATGAGACTTTGAGACTTTTCTTTCAAAAACTTTTCCACGTAAGCGAAAACTATTGTCCCTTTCAACGGAAATGCTTATCCATTAGATAGCATAAAGGAAGGTGCGGATGAACCAATAGCAAACGATACCTGCCAGATAACCTACGAAAGCAATCCAAGAGATGTGCTTCATATACCAACCGAAGGTAATCTTCTCCAAGCCCATTACAACCACACCTGCGGCACTACCGATGATGAGCATCGAACCACCGACACCGGCACAATATGCCAACAACTGCCAGAAGATACCATCCACAGCCATGTCGCCCGTAGGAGCCACAGGATACATACCCATGCAACCTGCTACCAATGGCACATTATCCACGATGCTGGAAAGCACACCGATGATACCAGTAACCAGGTAGTGGTTGCCATCGAACACCTCATTCAAGCCCTGTCCGAGAGCTGTCAACACGCCTACCTCAGCCAAGCAAGATACTGCCATCAAGATACCGAGGAAGAAGAGAATCGTACTCATATCCACACGAGAGAGCAACTTGGTTACTCGCTTCTGAGTGCCCTCCATATCCTGTCCACGATGCAAGCCACGATAGAACACCTCAGTGGCAGTCCACAACACGCCGAGCACCAAGAGGATGCCAACAAATGGAGGCAAGTGGGTGATGCTCTTGAAGATAGGAACGAAAATCAAACCGCCCACACCCAGCCAGAACACAGCCTTGCGCTGACCTTCGGTGAAGTCGCTCACTGCTGCCTCCTTGGATGCTGAAACCTCAGGCATCACCAGCTCTCCCTTGAGCATGGTCTGAAGAATGAGCGCAGGAATCACCATGGAGACGATAGATGGGATGAGGATTTCGGCGATAACGCCAGCAGCAGTAATCAATCCCTTGTTCCAAAGCATGATGGTGGTTACGTCACCAATTGGCGAGAAGGCACCACCAGAGTTGGCTGCGATGATGACGAGCGAGGCATAGACCATGCGATCCTTGTGATCGGTGACGAGTTTGCGCAAAATCATAATCATCACGATACTCGTGGTCAAGTTGTCGAGGATGGCTGAGAGAATGAACGTCAGGAAGGCAATGCGCCAAAGGAGTGCCTTCTTCGACTTGGTCTTCATCACCTTGCGAACCCAGTTGAAACCACCATTCTGATCCACGATTTCCACGATGGTCATTGCTCCCATCAAGAAGAAGAGCGTGGTGGCGGTATCACCGAGATGTTCCTGGATGATGGAAGTCACCTTCTCTATCATACCTTCCGCACCACCGGTATAATCAGGGTGCATGAGTTGGAGATACTGCATTGGATCCACCATGTAGAGGGTCCAACAGCCCACGAGCATCAACAAGGCGATAGCTGCCTTGTTTACCTTGGTCAAGCTTTCGGTAGCTATGAGTGCATAGCCGAGCACGAAAACGACGATAATCGAAATTGTTAGTGTAGCCATTACTTTTTTTATTATTAGAATTTGGGGGCAAAGGTACAAAAAGAAAATCAATATCCATCCTTTTCGTCCATGATATTTCAATGCAATCGTTTTCATTTTACCATTTGAAAGATTTCGCAGTGGATAAAGTTTCCTTTTCATGGGTTCATTGCGCCCATATTGGCAACACCTCTATTCTGATTCCCTCTCGTTCTATCGTTTGTTGCTGACAGAATGTGATGATTTTGCATTGCTTACAATTTGTTATGGTAGATGCAGCCAAAAGTCCTCCAACCTCTCGTTCCATATTCTCCTCATTCAAAGTCCAGCAAACTTGCACCAATTCCGATACTCGTTCACCTCGCTGTACCACGAAGTCACATTCTTTCTGCTCATAGAAATAAGAAATTTGGCCTTCCTCACCCAAACTCCGCTCCAAATTGAGATATACGATGTTTTCGAGAGCCTTGCCTGCATCCTCACTCTCAGGCAGAAGCACGGCATTGCGCAAGGCGATGTCAGCCATATAATACTTGGCTGGCGAACTGCTTTGCTTCACCATCGACTTGGTATATCGCTGCACCTTGCGAAACAAGAAGATGTTGCAAGCATAGTCGAGCCAAAGATAAAGAGAATCCTTGGCCACCTTCAACCCTTGCGACTTCAAGTCATTAAAGATATTGTTGACACTCGTAGGTTTCGTGAGGTTATTCATCATTCGCTTCAAGAAGTACCTCACTACGGAGACGGAAGCCCCAATATGATAATGCTCTATCATATCACGGAAAAGCATCGTGCTGAAATAAGACTGGAGAATCTTCACCTTTTCCGATTTCGTTTGGGCACGAACCACCTCTGGGAACCCTCCTTCATCGCAATAATCACGAAAGGCAAAGGTCATCATCGCCTTACCTTCCTCACTATACTTATCAGCCTCGATTCCCTTGAAACTAAGATACTCCTCAAAACTCAAAGGATACTCTCGATATTCATCTGGCCATCCACGCAAAGCTGAAGCTATTTCCTCGGAAAGCATCTTGGCTGTGCTACCTGTAATAAAGATATGCTTACAATAATTCTTATACACCCTCAGCACAAAGAGTTCCCAACCAGATACCAACTGTATCTCGTCAAAAAACATATACACATCTTGGAGGGAAGTAGTAGGATACATCTCTCGATAAGCTTGAAGGAGTTCATCGAAGTTATCTGGAGCCATGGAGAGAAGATGGATTGAAATGTACTGCGTAGTTCCATATCGTCTTTTTTTAATGTATAGTTTAATAATGTAGCATGAATATGCGATTTTGACCGCAAAGTTACAAACTTTCCTTCTAAAAAGGAAAGAAATCTCCAATTATTTCCTTCCAAAAAGGAAAGATATACTAAAATGTTTCCTTTTCAGAAGGAAAGACACCTCAAAGCAATGACTCATGGGGGCAGAATCTGTTGTAAAAACCGACCTTGTATATCGTATGGTCAAGAAATACAAAAATCAATAAGCCCGCAAGCGCTGCTCTCAAACAGATTGATGACCAAGGCTATATGATTCCATATTCGGCTGACGGCAGAAAGCTATATAAAATAGGTGTAAGCTTTAGTACGAAGACCAGGACGGTTGAGGATTGGGATTACAATATAGGGTAGGTTTCAAATGAGAAACCTACCCTATATGTAATCTTTAGATATATTTCCAGCTTTTCTCCATATAAATCTAATAAGTATGATATTAAATATTCAGAAGCAATAATCTCGAATATCCAACTTTTGGAATGTATTTAGCAAGCTATATGGATTGAACACTCCTTGCATCAAATCAGAAAAAAGATAACCATCATATTGCTTCTTGAGCATAGCTATCATCCCATCTTTGGAACAGCGATAATGTTTCGCCATCTCATCTATCGGTTCTGCAAAATACTTCAGCATCTCATCTACCGTAATACCACACAGAGCCTCATATTTAGGAGACATACTGATGTCGCTTGATTGATTAAAGTCACAGAACACACTGACTTGGGAGAACTTGGTGACACCTATGAGCAATACAAACTGCAAATGCTCGTCCGCTACCTTGAAGGTAGAGAAGAAAGCACGGAGCAGATTGCGATTATACTCCTCGTAAGAGATTTCGCATCCCTCATGATTGATGGTATTCTTCAAGTCCTGAAGTCTGTGATATTAGGCTTTCGCACAACCTTATATTCTTCTTCCCATTCAGAGAGATAAGTATCCAATACCTGGTCAAGAGCATTGGCATTAGCGTATGTACCAATGCCAAAGTCGAGATGGAATACAGGGTATGTTTTCCAATCTTTCTCCAATTCCTCGATGGCAAGTCCTTTGAAAAGTTCTTTCTTGCCCAAATAATAGCTCTTCAGGGTAGAGATAAGAAGGCTCTTTCCGAAACGACGTGGTCGTCCCAGAAAATAGACACACCCCTCATGGGTAAGAGAATATATCAAGTCTGTCTTATCGACATAGACATACCCTTCTCACGGAGTTTCTCAAAAGACTGTATTCCTATCGGATATTTCATTGTTTACTCCTTTATTTATTCCTATAATTGAATTTAAATGCAAAGCTAAGTTTTTTTCGTAATTCCCAAAGATTTCAACAACTTTTATAGATAAAGTTATCTAATGGAAATAAACAACAGAGGGCATAGCGCGATTATACTTTGCACCATGCCCTTTACCTATTAGTAATCAATCTATCTAACCTCTGTTAGCCTGTCGCATATTGTTGTCTAGTATAGAGTATGACTATTTGTCCGTCCTCACAACTCTGAAGCCGACATTAGCATAACCTTGCGAGCCATTTCTCACGATGTCCGACTTCTCGCTTCGGCAATCATCACGGTCGGAATCCCAACTGCCACCTTTGATGACGTATAGTCCATTGGCATCAGTAGAAGAAGTCCACTCCCAGCTATTGCCCCAGAAATCTATACCGCCACAAGCACCTATAGCCTGGCTATAAGCATCTACTGCCGTCAAGCCCTGTTCCACATGTCCCGAGTTCATTGCCACATCCTTCGGCATGTGACCTGCTGCAAAGATCCATTCCTCATCGGTAGGAAGACGATAAGCGTGAGCATTATCTTGGGAAGAAAGCCAGTTGCTGTTTGGTGGGCAAGGAGAGAATCGCCTTCTGCAATTTCACCGCCTCCAAGTCGTTGTAATCGACATAGTTCTCTGCCTTCAGCCTGTTGGCCTCTGTCAGCACGTTCTCCAAGGAGAGTTGGTCGCTGTGCCTACGTTGTAAGATTCGCAAAGCCTCATTGGTTGCTATTCTATAAATCCAGGCTGCCAACGAGCTTTTCTCTTGAAGTTGCTCCAGAGAATTCTTCCCCTTGAACTGGTCAAATGAGCGAAACACTCGGATGAATGTTTCCTGTACAGCATCTTGGGCATCGTCGTGAGAGACAACCAAGCGCCGAATGTGCCAATATACCACCTGTTTGTATTTCGTCATCAAGAGTCGGAATCCTCTTTCGCCATTTTCTTGCAAGGCTGAAACTATATCCGTATCTTGTAGTGTAACCATGAGATATGAAAAACATCGCTGCCACTACCATTGCTATTTTTATCTTTCCATTTACTTTCATAATTCTCTACATTTTTTATATTAAACCTCTAATTTGTTCTTTCACGCCGTCTTCATGAGCTCATTCTTATCGGACGTTCTATTTGGAAGACCCGGCGAAAATACAAAAGTAAAATTGGGAGCGACATTTTTTGAAAAAAATCTCACTCCCAATTATAACACAAGCCACAACTCGCTTAAAATAAAGGTACATGCAATAAAATATGAAGCTTACTTCATTGACATCAGAACCTTACTTCATCAGACATCGAACCTTACTTCATCGGGCGATATTCAAGAGCGAAGGCAACACATTGCACATCATCGCATACTTAGGCGAACCATCCAAGCAGATGACAAGATACCAAGAAAATAGGGGCTGCCACATTCACCGAAGCCAAGGCATCACTGCCAACTCCCTTGCCCACGAAGATGCCATCCGCCAAATTGAGAATGGCAGAGAAAATCAATCCCATCAACGTTGGGATAAACAACTTCACAAACAAGAGAGGCACGTTCATCGTGCCGAAATCCAAAGCGTCTCTATTATCTTTCATAGTGGACAAAGGTACGACTTTTTCATTGAATACTAATCTTCTATTCGTTAACAAAATATAATAATAAAGTCGAATAGAGCTTTCGCTGATTATATTTCGTAAATTTGCAGCTAATTATTGAATTCACAATCTATTAACTATAACCCATGAAGAAAATAGCAATCATCATCAGCTTGCTTTTTACAACAAGTAGTTTTATCCAGGCAGCATCGTACCGTTTCCAAAACACGAAGTTGCCAGACAACAAACGAATCGAACTCCTTCTCCAAGAACTGACACTGGAAGAGAAAATCAATCTGCTCTCCACCAATCTCGGCGTTCCTCGCCTAGGGATTCCCGACTGTGGAAGTATGGAAGGACTGCACGGACTAGCCCTTGGCGGACCGGCATTCAACAATGGAAAGAAAACCGTGGATGGCAAGGAAGTGCCCGACGACCGATTTACCACAATGTTTCCACAAGCCTACGGACTGGGCGAAACTTGGGATAGAGAGTGCATTAGAAAGGTGGGCAATCAGATGGCAGAAGAAGCCAGATACTACTTCAACACCCAAAAGAGCAAACGTCGTGGCTTGGTACTCTATGCGCCAAACGCCGACTTGGCTCGCGATCCTCGTTGGGGAAGGACAGAGGAAAGTTTTGGTGAGGATGCATACCTGACAAGCGAACTGTCTGTCGCCATGACGAAAGGCATACAAGGCGACCATCCGAAATACTGGAAGGCGGCATCGCTGATGAAGCATTTCCTCGCCAACAGCAATGAGGATGGACGTGACTCTTCCTCCAGCAACTTCGACAACCGCTTGTTCCGTGAATACTACTCCTACCCCTTCTACAAAGGTATCGTAGAAGGAGGAAGCCGTGCATTCATGGCATCTTACAACGCTTGGAACGGCACGCCGATGTGCATCAATCCGTGTCTTAAGGAGATAGCCAGAAAGCAATGGGGCAACAATGGCATCATCTGCACCGACGGTGGTGGACTGAGTCTCCTCATCTCTGCTCACCACGCTTTTCCAACCCGCAAGGAAGGAGCAGCTGCGGTAGTCAAAGCTTCCGTCGGACAATTTCTAGATAGATACAAGACCGACATCCAAGCTGCATTGGACGAAGGATTGGTATCCGAACAAGACATCAACGAGGCTATCAAGGGAAACCTGCTGGTGGCACTCAAACTAGGTTTGCTGGATGGCAAGGATTCCAAGAACCCATATCTAGCGATAGGACAAGACTCCACGCTCACTGCCCCATTCGACCTACCGGAAGCTAGAGAACTCGCCAAGGAGGTAACCGCCAAGTCCATCGTCTTGCTCAAGAACCAAGGTCTTCTTCCTCTGGATGTCAAGCACATCAAGAAGATAGCCCTTATCGGTCCTTATGCCAATCAAATCATCTACGACTGGTATAGCGGAACAGCTAGCCATGCCGTCACAATCCTGGAAGGTATGAAGGAGGCACTGAAAAACACAGGCATAGAAGTGCTTTACGCTAAAGACAACACCTGTGGAAAGGCTGAGCTATTGACTAAAGAAGCAGATGTCGTGCTGGTTTGTACGGGCAACCATCCCTATGGTACCAAGCCCGACTGGTTTTTCTGTCCCGTACCTAGCGATGGAAGAGAAGCTGTAGATAGGAAGTCGCTGCAACTGCCAGACGAGGACTTGCTACGCCAACTCTATGCCATCAACAAGAACACAGCCCTGGTATTGGTCAGCAGTTTTCCATACACCATCAACTGGAGCCAAGAACACCTACCCGCCATCATCCACCTCACCCATTGCAGCGAGGAGCAAGGCTCAGCCCTTTCCGACGTCATCTTGGGCAAGGTGAATCCAGCAGGAAGGACAACACAAACCTGGGTGAAAGACATCCTCGACTTGCCACACATCATGGATTACGACATTCGCCACGGCAGGACCTACATATACCAGCAGAAGCCAGTGCTCTATCCTTTTGGCTATGGTCTGAGTTACAGTCATTTCAGTTATTCCGACGCCCAAGTGGAAAAGAAAGACAAGAATGGATACCTCGTATCTGTCAAGGTGAAGAATGATGGTGAACGAGATGGCGACGAAGTGGTACAGGTATATGCCAGTTTCCCAAAGGCTCAAGTAGAGATGCCCAAGAAGAAACTCTGTGGATTCGAGCGAATCGCCATTCCTTCCGGTGAGACGAAGACTATCAAATTGCACATCAACAAGCGCGACCTTTCCTATTGGGACGAGACCCAGCAATGCTTCAATAACCAACTAGGGAAGATAGAATTGCTCTTCGGAGCATCCTCGGAGGACATCAGAGAGAAAGTGACCATCCAGTAAGCCAAGACTCCTAAGTTTTTCCTAGACACATATAAATATTAACATCCCCCGGTACCCAAACGATGTACCGGGGGATTTTCTATATAGCCCAAAACGAGTTCATGGTAATAGAGTATCATTTAGTTTTAATCAACAGTCTTCACTCTACGCAGCAATTTTCCCAACTGCCTTCTAGCCTACGTTACTCTTTGCTATATAACTTTTACTGATGGGATGATTCTTAGCATAGATATAAGAACAAAAAAGTGAATTTCATGTAACAACTCATCTTACAGCACCTGTGTTACGCTTGCACATCAGCTGCTGGACATGCGCACATCAGCTGTGATGCGAGCGCACAACAGCTGATGTGCGATTAACGAAGCTATATATCTCAAAGAGTTATATTAGTCTCTACGAGAACTTATATTAAGGATTTCGGAGACTTACATCGCTTCTTTTACTAAAGTAATATCAGAACGTGATGCTGCACGTCACCCCCTTACTCTCATTCGACAGGTAGGGCGAAATGAAAGTATTCCTAAGGTATCTCTTACGGAAGAAAGGCGATTAAATATCGTTAAAGGAAGCTAGTTTCTCCTGACAATATGCCTTGAAGTCATTCCAATGATAGTATGGAGCGACATCACTCTGGATAGGAAGGGTAGCCTCATCCTCATTCAGCAATACCTTCACCAAGATGTCATCGCTCTTCGCCTTGCGATAGAACACAAACTGGAGATTGGTTGCCATCGGCGTAATCTTATAGTCAAACCACTGTGTAGCTATCTTCTCAGGTTCTTTGATTTCCTCACCATAACCATTGAGATTCAAGAGGCAAACAAGCGGTGTCACCATCGTGTCGTGACCATAGCGCAAGGTGGCTCCAGGGTGTGCCAAGGCGATGCAACTGTCTGCCTTCTCGATGATGTCTCGCAAGAGATTGCGCTGTGAATAAGGTTGTTCATTGCCCGTATAAGGAGAGTATCCGTAAGACATCTGCCACCAAGAGTTGCTCACTACCCAATTCTGATAAATCTCTTCCTCATTGAAAAGATCATAAAGCGACACTTTTCCTCGAAGTTCCGTGCCTTGGATAGCACCAGCCATCTCAAAGAGCTTCCAGTTAAGGTCACGTGGGTTGATGTTTTGTTTTACCCAAGCTGGGTCATTGAAGAGTTCCTTCATCACTCTGTCATAGCAATCATGTTTCTTCGTGAACTCCTCTTGTACAGTTTTTCTACCAATGCAATTCTTCAAACTATCCAATCGTTTGTCACCTTGGTTCATGTAGTACATGTCGTGATAACTAGCATCATGGAAGATGTGGAGTTGAGGATTTTTGCGAAGCATCGCTTGCAATCCATTCTCCATGGAGAGGATGCAACGGATAACCACGGTACTGCGAGCCTCTACGTTGGTCTTGCCTGCGAAAATCTCTGGAAATCGTTCCATCATTCGCTGGGTGATACCTTGGTGCTGCAAAGCACCCAGGGGTGTCAGTTCGCCATCCCTTCCCTTGGCATTCTCACGTATCAAGGCTACCTTACGCAAGGTTTCCTCGCCCTTGGGTGTCAACTTGCCTTCTTGTTTCGCCTTCAACAATGAGAAGTATGGTACATCATATGCCGCCTTGCCTATCATATAGCGAGAACCATGGCGACCATAGTGACTCAGATAGAATGGCTTATAACCCTTAGGAGCAGGAGAGAGTTGCTTCTGAGGTCCACGATAAGCCACATAGTTACTAGCCGAGAGCGTGATGTCTCGTTTGAAATCCTCACGTGGGGTCTGCGCCTGGATAGTGCTTGCCGACATAAGGGCAGATGTCGCCAAAAGGGCGGTGGCAAAAAGCCAAAGTTGCTTCTTGAATAGATTCATATTCTTGCTTGTTTTTTTTTAAATGAGATGAATGAAACGTGCCTCCTCATCGGTAAAGACTCGGATGCAGTTGCAAAAATAGCATTTATTCTCCAAACCAACAAATAAAACCAACTTTTTCTGCACAAAAAGCCGCCATAGGACATCATCTCGATTCCCATGACGGCTAAAAGAAAGTTTTATCTTTTGTCTTACTCTACAGTAATCTGCACTCTGCGGCACTCCTCCTTAGGGCAGTCGTTGCTGTCGCCAATGGCTTTCTCCAACTTGATGGAGAAGTCCTCGATGCCTTGCTTTTTCAAGTAATACACCACATTGTTGAGGCGTTCCTCGCTAAGCTTGTAGTTCTTAGAAGAAGGACCATCAGATGAAGCCTCGCCGATGATAGTCAACTTGTAGTTGCCTTGTTTCTTCAATCGCTGGATGAAGTTTCTCAAGCGAATCTTCTCTTGGGTCGTGATGTTGGACTTGTTCAATGTGAAATAGACATCATAAGAGGTCAATTTCTTGGACTTCTCACAGTCGTCGAGCATTGCCTTCAACTCAGCATTGTCTTTCTTGCTGGCACTCAATTGACTTGCAAGACTATCGTTCTCACGCAGTTTGTCTTGCAGCTGTTGCTCGTATGCCGCTTTCATCTCAGCTTGCTCACTCAAGGCACGATAATAGCGAGCCTTATTGCTTGGCATCACCTTGCTTACGAAGTTGAAGCGAAGAACCACTCCTGCACTATACATTCCCTTAGGAGTCAAGTCCTTGTTGAGAGGCAGACAGCTATATCTGCCGAACACACCTGCTGTCCAACGAGATGAAAGGTCGTATTCCAACGACAGGGTGGTTGGTATGTACATCGCATCTACATGGTCGTTGAAGGCATGGCTCTTCATGTAGTTGTGGGTGTAGACGTTGTAGTATCCTTCACCCTTGGCAACTGCCATCTCTCGGCAAGAGAAGGTGGTGGAGTTGCGGCTCCAGCCGCGCAGATAACCTACACCGACTCCTAACCAGAGGTTCAGTTGCTGAGCCTTGCGGTTGTGCCAGAACTCCATGATGTTGAAGTCTACATTCAAGTCTGCCATGGCATACTGCATGGTGTAGCGATTTTGGAATCTATCCATCTTGGTCTCCAAAGTCGTAGGATAGGTCTTTCCTGTAGAAGGATCTTTTATCTCATAACCCCTGTTCGTTGTGGTAGAGAGCATGCCCTTGTCTAACGACCTCAGCATGTCGTACTCTAAGTTCAAACCCAGTCTTACCCAGGGCTTGATATTGTATTTCACTCCGACACCTCCGAAGGGCATGATGTGCTTTCTTTTAGCTATCTCGTCCATACCCCTCATGCCATGATACAGAGTTCCTCCTCCCTGGATGTAAACCGACCAAGTGTGAGTACGCACCGTATCATTGTAGGTTTGTGCTTGGAGTGTGGCAGCCGTCGCTAAGACGGCGACTGCCAAGGTTAAACGTTTTATTCTCATAATTGTAACTGCTTTGAATTTGTAATGCGGTAGCATATCGGCATGAGATGTTCATGCTCTTTCTGCAGATTCTTACTTATTCGGGATACTCGAAAGTTGGAGTTCCTGTCACACCTGCATCATTTTGCAAGTAAACGTTGCACTTCACAACCGACATGATGACGCCATCCTTATAGGTAGTCAAGGTAAGCCATTTGTTGCTGACTCCTGCTGGTTGGGTGTACGACTTTCCGTTGGCATCCAAGAAATAGATGTGCGTGATGTTCTTTGTTGTTGTCGGGTAAACTCTCATAATGTTATATTGCATCTGCTCTGGCACTTTGGCTATTCTGATAACCTTCTTGCCGTTGGCGAGTTCCAGAGGCTGGAGTGTACCTGCCACAACGTTAGTTGTTGAAAGAACTTTCTCGGTTTCTACCGTGACGAAGTCGTTGTTCTGTACCATTCCAGTTGCTGCCAGATAGTAGGCGTTGCACAGGATGGTAGGCTTCTGTACCTCAAGCATGTCAGAGATGATTTTCTTCAGTTCTGGATTTGCATTGACTGCTGCCCACATAGCTGGTTCCATGTATACAGAGGTCTTGTCGGCTGGATCTTGATAGATTCCGTTGTCGGCAGCCATCTTTTCCAACTGCTTGAGCATGGCCTGTGAGTTGGCATCCTGCTTGTCCTTCAGCTCATTAATGGCTGTGGTAAGGGCATTCTTCAGTTTATTGTTAGATTTTACAACTTTTGCCAATTCTTTTTCAATAGCTGTGTTGAGAGCGGCGGTCTGTGCTGTGATGGCATCAACCACTCCTGCGATTTTGAGATTCATGTCGGTAGTCTGCTGGGTGATGGCATTCTTGATGCCGTTCTCCAAACCTGTGATAGAGCCCTTGATCTCTCCACCCTGTGTGGTGATGGCTGTTCCGAGAACTGAGCCCTGAGCGTTGACTGCTGCTACGATGACGTCACCATTCTTACCGATGGCTGTAACGATCTTGCCGCCTTGCTGCTCAATCATTTGCTTCAGAGCGACGAGCTGATCCTTCATGCCGTTCTCCATGTTGACGATGGCTGTTGTGTTGTCACTCAACTTAACGGTGAGCTGTCCTGTCATGTCGTCGATGCTACCCTTTACTGCTGTGTAGCCTGCGGTGATGTTGGTGTTCACATTGTCGATGGCGGTCTTCAGGTTGCTGAGTTCTGTCTTGATTTCGCCAAGTGAAGTGTTGTTGCTACCAAGTTTGTTCTCCACTGATGTGAGACGGAGGTCGAGCGTGGTGTTGATCTTGTCGTTGACAACCTCAATCTTTGCGAGCCCTGCACCAACGGTGGTGTTGATGGCGTCAATCTTGCTACCCAGAGTAAGAGTCTGGCTCTTCAATTCTGTTGTGAGGTCGAGGATGCTATTCTTGAGCTGTGCTACGATGAGTGAGCCGCTGGTGTCGATGGTGAGGCGGAGCAGTTTGCTCTGTGCTTCGAACGTATCACCCAAATTACCAATAGCAGTCACGATCTTTTTGCCATGATTGTCAATCTTGGTATTCAGCTTGGTGAAACCATTAACAAGCGTAGTGTTGATCTGAGCAAGACCTGCCTGGGTGGTCTTCTCAAGAAGCTTAATGGCACCTGTATTCTCGTTAATTTCTACCTTGATGTCAGCCAAACCTGTCTGTACAGCTAAGGTGAGTGCATTGAGACGTTCAGCCAGACTATTTGATTGGTCGTTGATTGCTTGGATGATGGCATCAGCCTTAGCTACGATGGTAGCATTGAGGAGCTTGCCTGTGGTGTCAATCTGCAGGCACAGAACCTCTCCATTCTTGTTCATAGCGGTCACAATCTTATCGCCATTTTCGTTCATTGTGGTCTTGATAGCTGTGAAGCCATTGAAGATTGTCGTGTTGATGGTGTTGAGACCAGCCTTCAGGCTCTCTCCCTGTGCTGTGATGGCACCCGTGTTGTTGTTGATCTCCACCTTGATGTCGGCAAATCCGCCCTTCACGGCAGCTGTCAAGGCTGCTATGCGCTCTGCCATGGTGTTGCCCTGGTTGTTGATAACGTCTACAAGAGCATTGCCAGAAGCCAAGATTTGTGCAGAGATAAGCTTACCTGTGGTGTCTATCTGGAGACGCAAGATTTCGCCATTCTGGTTCATGGCGTATACGATGGCTTCGCCCTGTGCGGTTACCTGACCTGTGAGTGTGGTCAATTGTGCGGTTAAGGCTTCGAAACCATTAAATAAAGATGTGTTGATGTCTTTAAGACCATTCTTTGTATTCTCACTCAATACTGTGATGGCACCCGTGTTGGCATCTACTGCCAACTTAATGTCTGCCATGCCGTCTCTCAACAATGTGTTGAGGGCATCAAATCGCTCTTTCAGCGTCTTGTTTAAGTTGTTGACTGCATCTACCAATGCCGAGTAGTCATTGATAAATGTGTTTCCACCATAATCAACAGTGGGTTCTGTTACGTCCGTACATGCCGACAAGCTCAAGGCTGCAACGAGCAACATAGGATAAAACTTCTTTTTCATAATTAGATAGATTTTAAGCTTCACTTTTACTAATACATTTCAAAATATTTACTCTCATATACATCTTTAATATATAATAAAGAGAAGCAGTTAATAATAATATTTTAACTTATACATCGGCAAATTTAAGCAAAAACATCGAAACGGAAGTGAACGTCAGTTTTTTGTTGTGAACCTCTGTTTTTATATGTGAACGTGCGATGGATTAAGCGTTTTTTAACTAAATCCACCGCACGTTCACTTGTATTTCGCTCGTTTTCCGAGCTTTCTTATATGAAAAAGAGACTTATACACATAGGGAGACTACCATTTTGACTTTTCTATTTGGGGAACGCCTTACGGATTCGTATTCGCATCCCCTATGCTCCTAGGCGCATCACCCTCAAGGATGCACTTCGACTCCCCCTATGCTCCTACATCCATAGCCATAAGGATGCACGCCGATTCATTCTATGCCTAGGCATCAATTCCATCAAATATAATCTTCTATCAAGGAATAGTCGAAATCGCCTAGCCTCTTACGAGCATTGGTCAAAGCCCAACGATTCTTGAAACCACACAGTTCGGCAGCCGCCTCTTGCCCATAGGTCCCAGCCGAAGACTCCATCAACTTCTCGTAGTGTCGAACTCGGAAGGCATTCACCAACTTGTAGAATCCCACCTGGGTGATGAAAGTACCTGCCAAGGTATGGTTCATCATGCTGACATCCCGGATGACCTCTACTCTCTTCAAGCTCGGCTCCAAGTAACGACGGCTCACGATGATCAGGACCTCTTTCTTCACAGACTCCCAGTTTTCCTGTTCCATCTGCAATCGCAAGTTCGCTTTCTCCTCCTCAAAAGCATCTTGCATCACATTATCTGCCCCCCCCAATTCGACTTTCATCGGGAATTGGCGTCATCTCCTCCAAAGAGGCTGATTCTTGCAAGACGCGCTGAAGGTTCTCTTTCTCCATGATTGCCATACATTCCTTGTCCTCTTCTGTATGAATGATTTTGTTGGGATGCAAAATCTTGCAAAGGAACATCACGTTCCAAACCGTGACCAGCAGGTCGATAACGGCTTTCAGCGTCCGACTATCCGCCAGGAACACCACCCACATCACCAAAAGGAATGTCATCGGCAAGTATATCACCTTACTGGCAAAGACAAAGGGGAAATCCGAATCATTGGAATTGTTCTGAGTATGATAATCATCCACCATCCTCACTAGCCATCTATTCTCCTGAACCAATCGGAAAGAAAACAGGATGCTCAATTCTCCCATGATACACTCCCAAACCAACTTGTTGACTACCAAGAATTCGTTCTTGCAGAATAGCACCATGAGGGACAATGCGCCCAATAACAAGAAAGGCAAAAAGAAATAAAGCACAGAGGATAAGTTGCGCCTCATCTTCCCCATCTGAAAATAACGATGAAACGCCATGGCGAAACAGACGGGATAAAATAGGATGCCGAAACTCCTCACATAAAACCATGCGTCGGCATCTGAAGGACAAAGCACATAAGGAAACTGCAAGACCAATGCTGCATAAAAGAAGGTCATCTGGCGGCGAGCCGGATAGAAAAAGTCGCCTCGCTCATCAAAAGGATGACACATGTGACACCATCTGACGACGGCACAAAACACGCCAGACAATATAAAAGTAAAGCAAGCCAAAGAGTAAAAGAACTCCAGGCTTGCAAAATCTGTCGAAATTCTCATCAATATCTCTCTTTCATTCTAAGAATATGATTGTACTTACAATGGCACTCTCAAACATTCAAGTAGCAGAAAGTGCCCCAAAGACGCCTCTTACTCCCATCCCATCAAGTTTCTGAGGAAAGGAAGCAGTTCGTCTGCCATCTTCTGATGCTGCAACTTGCTAGGATGCCAACTAGCCCCGTAGCCCAAGTCGCCTGTTTGGAAAGTGAAGTCAAAGCGATAGATGTCCTTGTCGCCCTTGTTCTTGCCCTTTCTAGCCTTGCGCACCTCTTCTGGGAGCGTGAATCCCTTCTTGATGGCATCACTACAGATTCTGTCAAGCACCTCACGCTGCTCGCCACTCTCCTTCTCGCCCAGCATCGGCCCCGTAATCAAGACTATCTTGGCATTTGGATACTTGGAACGAACCGTCGTCAAGAACATACGATAGTTTTTTTCATAAAGAGCGATGTCATAATTATTGGTAGAGAGGTCGTTGGTACCCAAGTTGATGCACACCAGTTGAGGTTGATACTTATTGAAGTTCCACTTCTCATCGTGCTTATTAAACAAGGTGTATTCATACTGCCAAGGCATATTCTCATCAGAGCCAGCCTTAGGTCCGTCATAATTACGATACACGCCGATACCACTACGAGAAATGGAAGTATGCTGGGCATTGAGACTATCGCTCACGATATTGGCATAAGTAAGCCAATGGTTCTCCGTCTCATCCTCAAAAGGATCGGTCATCTCAATGCTCTCCACCCCATAGCCGCAAGTGATGGAGTTGCCGATGAATTCTATCTTGCGCTCAGGCAAGTCGGGCGATTTCACAAGCGAACAGCCCTTGTCGAGCACGAAGCCACGGAACTCCGGGGTACGGAACAATCCCTCTATCACATACATCAACTTGACCTGGTGTTCTCCCTTTGGCAAGGCAGCAGCCACGGTGACCACCGAATCACGCTCTGCATTGAAACCTACCTTGAAAGGCTCACACCCATCCACCTGCGCCATAAAATAGCCGGTCATCGGTCGGCATATCATCTTCAAGGAAGAACCTTGGAATCGAGCAAAGATAGAAGTACCAGGGAAGTTGAAGCTAGCCGTCTCATTTTTGGCGAAGCTCACACGTCCCACATATTGGATTAACGGATTAGTAGCTTTAACGACTTCACCTACAATAGGTAAGGTTGTAGAACTTTTTGCGGCAACAGAGCCGATACCCATAAGTGCCATTATGGCGATTAAAGATATTCTTTTCATAAATGTTATTGTTAGGTTTTCGGTGCAAAATTAGCATTATTTCCCGAAAAAAGCAAACAATATGCACATTTTTTCCTCTTTTCTTCTTTTTATTCAAATAAATATCGTATCTTTGCACTCACAAATGCGCTTGTGGCGAAATTGGTAGACGCGCTAGACTTAGGATCTAGTGGTTTAGGCCGTGTAGGTTCGAGTCCTATCAGGCG
>FR893220.1 GCA_000436035.1 Prevotella sp. CAG:732
ATAATTAATAAATAATAATTAATAAATAATAAATTACGTGTGAGGAGCTATTGAATCTCCTCACACGTTACCATATCGATACCACGATAAATCACGACTAGCTTATGCAATATCGTGGTCTTGACAGAATCTCTTACGATGTCGCTGCCGGCATAGCGACTTACCTGTGACGAAGCCTCATCAAAGAGTTTCTTCACTTGCTCATTGGAACTGTGCCACTGAGCCCTTCTCCTTTTGCAATCCCTCCTTGGTATCAGGTGGCAACGCCTCCTTCTCGCTTTCCCACTACGACGAGACGGCATGGTGTGGCGGAAGCAGAACCCTCCGGAAGACTATCTGGGATAGCAATACTCACTGGTATGATCTACAAACACTTGTCCACCTTCCATTCGTTAATCTGATAGAGATGAGTGGCTGTGCGAGCATGATATTGCGGAAAAACGTGAAAATGTGAGGGAAAAGTTTGGCGCTTTCGGAAATAAAGCGTAACGTTACATTTTTTACAGCAGAGTAGCGTGACAAACCTTGTGGCATCAGGGAAAAAGTTGTATCTTTGCAGCGTCATTCAGAGAGAAACAAGGTACCAAGCGAAATCTATGAAACGACATCGGCGGCAAACTGCCACCGATTATATTACAACCATTTAAACACACATGATTCAATACTATGGGAATTAAAGTTAAAGCTATCGAGAGAAATGTAAACTTCACCAAGAAAGAGAATGGTGAGAAGGCAGAACCACACTACTTGTTTGTGATGCAGCCAGAGCTGTATAGCAAGTTGGCTGACAACAAGGTAATCGCACAGGCGGCACTCAACTGTGGCATGCCTCCGGCAGCCATGGAGTCTTGCGTCAAGGCCTACACCAAGGCAGTAGCCGACTGGGCAACTGAGGGTCACTCCATCCCTATCCCTGGTCTCGGCACCCTCCGCTTCAGTGTCCGTTCCAAGGCTGTCGAAGATGTGACTGACGTCAAGTCATCCCTCATCACCAGCCGCCGCTTCATCTTCACTCCTTCCACCGAACTGAAGAAGGCCCTCGAAGAGACCTCAATCAGCATCACCTGCTACGACCGCAACGGAAAGATCGTGAAGACCGTCACCTCTGACGACAAGAACGACATCGAGGACCCAGACAAGAAGGACGAGAACGCTGGCGGTGAGCAGGCTGGTGGTTCACAGACCAACCCAGGCAGCAGTACGCAGGGTGGTGGCTCAAGCACGGGCAGTGAATCTAGCGGAAGCTCTAGCACTGGTGGTCCAAAAGAGTTTGATTAATAACCTAAAAAATCTGTAAGCTATGAAGAAAAACACATGGAGCAACATCATCCAGTTTTTGATTACTGTCTTGACAGCTGTCGCAACCACATTCGGCTTGAATAGCTGCATGTAACCAAAAACAAATCTTCGAAGATTCGGGGGCGTGGCATTGGCTAGAGGCTGATGGCTCGCCCCTTTTTCTGTGGGAAAAACTTCGTATTAGTTACTAGAACGACGCAGGTAGGCTCTGATGGCGAACCAGAAGTATGCCACCAAGATGATGTAACCGACAAAGTATAAGGTGCTGACACTGAAGATGATATAATCGATAGCACAGACGCCACACAAGCCACCAAGATAGAGCACTGCCTCGCCGATGCCCAAACGATGCTTGACCTCATCTATACAAGCCAAGCCGAGTATCAATATCGCCCAAACGGAAGCGAGGAAGAAGCCCAATACCCTAGGCACGGCAAAGGGATTGAGCGTAGGATGGAAATAGAAATGTCGCCACATCTCAGGCATATAGGTCTGGATGGTGGCATAGAAGGCTGCGGAGAGCGACACCATCAAGACCAAGGCGGTAGGATAAGGCGAATCGATGTCATTGAAATGGACGATGCGGGCATTCTTCGTGCGCACCTGGCGCACCAAGTAGGCTACACCGATCAGCACGATGACGACGAGGAAGATGAGCAAGTGAGTATTGCTGAAGGTCATGATAAACTGCGAGATGGGGTCATCGGGCACTACTTTCGGCAGCATCTTGCTCTCGTGTACCCATCCAAACTGATTCTCCTCGGTAGCCAACTGCACCCACACGGAGTCGATGGAGTCTTGCGGTATCATACGAATATCCGACACCACCAACAGGCAGTTCTTCTTCACGGAGAAGGAATCAATCTGAAGATGGTTGACGTACTCCTCCGGCTGTTGCTTGATGAGCACCAGGGAGTCGGTTGCCACCACGAAATTATACTTATTGGTATAATGATGGGTGGAAGAGAAGGAGATGGAGTCGAGCTGCTTATCGCTATACTCCACCAATGCCGCATGCTGCTGGCGCTTGGCGGAATGGCGATGATAGCAACTGCTGAGCATCAAGCAGAAGCCCAGCATAAAACAGAAAATCAGAAAGCTATTTTTCTGTCCAGAAAAGCCCATTCCCATCCTTTTCTTTTCCATCAGTATTCTCCTTTTCATATTTACAGAAATTAAAGTCAATAACTTAGAGAGCTCATTCCTAGCCCTAAAATTATTGTCTTCAACTTCTTAGAGAAGCGATAACTTCTCCAACTTCTTTAACTCCTTAAACCGAATAAACATTCATCTGGCACTCATTGCAGGCGAACTCCAAGCGGAATCTCTTGCCATCGCCCAAACGCAGGTAGAGCGGTTCCTTCCAAGTAGGACGCTGTCCACCTCGCTTCACGCAATAGCCGAGCGAATAGCGGATGCAATGACGGCATTGCATGATGAGCGACTCGCCCTGGGCATTGGTCATGAAATGAGGATGCTCACGAGCCACCTTGTCATGCTCCCTGCCTGCCACAAACGAAGCCTCGTCGGTGGCACTCCAGGCCGTAGGCTCCTCCTTGCCAATCTCGAAGGCTGGCGAAGGTTGCTCCAAACCATGGTCCTCGTAATAAGCCTTGGCACTGAAGTTGGCAATATTATATAGGTATGTCCACTTGGCATACTCCGGTGTCCAAACGAGCTGTTGGGCATCAATCAAGTTCTCATTCACCTCTGAGAAACCATAACCATTGTTGAAGATAGTTCTTTCTACCCCGTGGTCGTTGGAAGCTTCTATGCGGTCTGCCATCTTCTCCTCCATCTTCTCGATGAGTTCACGGCGAAGAGAAGCGAGAATGCTGTTCGGGATGAAGTAGTTCTCCATGCCATCTTCCAAACGAACCTCCTTACACTCATACTTCGTTTCACCCAACTTGCTCAACTGGGCAATCATGTTCTCTCGCTGGGAACGGCGGGCAGGCTCCAAAGGAAGCTCTCGGAAGAACTCCACCGCCTTCGCCGCCCATCCATCCGACATATAAATCGGCAGGCAGAGCGTAGCCTTGACACCAGAGATAACTCCCTGCTCCGTCTTATCCATCGCTGGCTTGAGCACAATCATCACAGGGATGCGACGCTCGGCGGTAGGATGAGAGAGGATAGCCTCAAACTGGCGGTCGTTGTTGCGATAGAGCGCCATGCCCGGACGGAGATTCTCTGGCATACGGAACGGGAAGAGGCGATTGCCCATCACACGATTGACACGGAATCCCTCCAACTCGTGGTCGTCATTGATGAAACAGAGTCCGTCGCCATTGGCGAAGCTTGCCACCGTAGAGACATTGAAGGAGATGTTGCCTCGTATCTCCTTCACCTTGCCCACATACTCTCCCATCGCCTTCGGTGTATCGAAGGAAGCGATGTCGGGTTGGCGACCCTTGAGGAAGTAGTTGGTATAGCCACGATTGAAAGTCTTCTTCAGATTTGGCACGAAGGTGTAATCGACATGACCTCTGGAGGCACGGCGATACTGCTTCGGATACATCGCCACCAGCTCATCCAACGCCTGATTGTAGGCAGCCACCACATTCTTCACATAGTTGATGTCCTTCAGTCTGCCCTCTATCTTGAAGGAAGAGGCACCGGCGTCAGCCAACTCCTTGAGATGTCGAATCTGACAGAGGTCCTTGAGCGATAGCAGGTATCGCTGGTGCTCTATCTCCTCGTCGTTGGAGTCGAGGAGGTCGAACTTCATACGGCAGAACTGGGCGCACTCACCACGGTTGGCTGAGCGACCGAAGCACTTCTCGGAAGCATAGCAAACGCCCGAATAGCTGACGCAGAGGGCACCATGCACGAAGACTTCGAGGGCAAGACCAGGATTCTTGTCAGCGACTGCCTTGATCTCCTCCAAGGAGAGTTCACGAGCCAGGACGACACGACAGAAACCCTGATTGCGAAGCCATTCCGCCTTCTCAGGGGTACGGGTATCACACTGGGTGCTGGCATGAAGTTCACGGAACCAAGCATTGTTGGCTCTGATTTCCGACAGCACGCCCATGTCCTGCAAGAGGATGGCATCGACACCTATCTTGTCGAGTTCGGCAATCATCTTCAATGTGTCTTCCAACTCATCGTCATAGATGATGGTGTTGATGGTGACGTGAACCTTCGCCTCATACTGGTGGGCGTAGTCACAAAGTTGCTTGATGTCTTCCAGCGAGTTGCCGGCGGCAGAGCGTGCCCCAAAACGAGGGGCACCGATATAGACGGCATCGGCTCCATGCTGGATGGCAGCGATACCGCACTCTAGATTCTTGGCAGGAGCCAACAATTCCAATGTTTTCATTCTCAATGCTATTTAATGTCCTCGATATTATATGGCGTCTCCTGGTAAACGTAGTAGTTGATCCAGTTGCTGTAGAAGAGGTTGGCGTGAGCACGCCAAGTGACGAGCGGCTCCTCGTTAGGGTCGTCGTGATAATAATAGTTCTTTGGCAAATCGACATCATCACGCTTGCCCATGTCACGCTTGTACTCCTTGTCGAGGGTGTTAGGCGCATACTCCAGGTGACCGGTGACGAAGAACTCACGGCCGCCACGAGCCATCACGATGCTGACACCGCTCTCAGGCGACTCGGCGAGGATATCCAAGCCCGGCACCTTCTCGATGTCCTCACGGCGCACCTCGGTATGGCGGCTTTGAGGCATATTGAAGACATCATCGAAGCCACGGAAGATAGGCTGCGATGGGTCGAGAGGCTTCTGCTGGAAGATGCCAAACATCTTCTTCTGGAGAGGATACTTAGGCACACCGTAGAAATGATACAGTCCTGCCTGCGCACCCCAGCAGATATAGAGCGTGGAGGTGACGTGCGTGCGAGCCCAGTCGAAGATCTCCATGATCTCAGGCCAATACTCCACATCCTCGTACTCCATCGTCTCGATAGGAGCACCCGTCACAATCATGCCGTCAAACTTCTGCTTGGAGAGTTCGGTGAAATCCTTGTAGAACATCATCATGTGCTCTATCGGCGTATTCTTAGGGGTGTGGCTCTTCAGCTTCATAAAATACACCTCCAACTGCAGAGGGGTATTGGAGAGAAGACGCACCAAGTCGGTCTCGGTGGTTATCTTGAGGGGCATCAGGTTGAGTACGACGATTTTCAAAGGTCGAATCTCCTGACTGTGCGCCCTACTCTCGTCCATCACGAAGATGTTCTCATGCTTGAGTAGCTCGATGGCTGGCAACTTATCTGGTAATCTTAATGGCATTGTACAATTCCTTTCTTTTGATTTTTGTGCAAAATTACGCATTTTCAGCGAGATACACAAAAAAAGGATGCCAAAATTGCTTTTGACATCCTTATATTCGTATTTATTCACTATTCAGACGATGCTTTTGCATCATTTGAAGACTTATCTTACCAAAGCTCCAAGCGCTCAGACTCTGGGATGAAGAGCTTGTCACCCTTCTTCACGCCAAACGCCTCATACCATGCGTTGATGTGAGGGAGCGCACCATTCACACGCCACTCGCCTGTAGAGTGAGGGTCGTTCTTCACACGGTTGCGAATCTCCTTCTCGGTGATGTTCTGTCCCCATACACCAGCGTAAGCGAGGAAGAAGCGCTGCTCTGGCGTGAAACCGTCCTTGTTCTTCAAAGGCTTCTTGGCGGTAGCGTTCTTGAAGGCATTGAAGGAAACCATCAAACCTCCGTGGTCTGCCAAGTTCTCACCGAGGGTGAAACGACCATTGGCATGAACACCAGGCAAAACCTCAATATTGCTGAAGAAGTCGGCATACTGGTCGGCACGCTTGTTGAAACCAGCAGCATCATTGGCTGTCCACCAATCCTTCATGTTTCCGTCGGCATCATACTGGCGACCCTGGTCGTCGAATCCGTGAGTCATCTCATGACCGATCACTACACCGATGGCACCATAGTTGAACGCCTCGTCAGCCTTGGCATCGAAGAATGGGTACTGGAGGATACCTGCAGGGAAACAAATCTCATTGGTCGTTGGGTTGTAATAAGCATTGACGGTCTGAGGAGTCATAAACCACTCGTCCTTATCCACTGGCTTACCAGCCTTCTCATTGATGTGCTTGTCGTGAGCGAACTTGCGGCATGCCATCACGTTCTCATAGAAGCTCTTACTTGGGTCGATCTCCAAGTTGGTGAAATCAGTCCACTTGTTAGGATAACCGATCTTGACATAGAACTTGTCGAGTTTCTGGTGAGCGGCAGCCTTGGTGGTATCGCTCATCCAAGTCTGTGCGTCGATGCGCTGACCGAGACTGATCTGGAGATTCTTCACCAAAGTCTGCATAATCTTCTTGGAAGACTCTGGGAAGTAACGCTTGCAGTACATGCGACCGAGAGGCTCGCCCATCTGAGACTGAACCAGGTTGACAGCACGCTTCCAGAGAGGGTAATCCTCCTTGCGACCGCTCATGGTCTTGCCGAAGAAGTCGAAGTTGCACTCACGAATCTCGTCGGTGAGGTAAGCAGCAGAGCTGGTGATGACATCCCACTCCATCAACGCCTTCAAGGTAGCGGCGCTCTCGGCAGCGGTAATCTTGTCAAGACCCTCCATGAAGGCTGGCTGACCGACGATCATATCCTGGATGAACTCGCTCTTGATGCCCTCGGCATTGCACATCTCCTCCAAGTGGAGGTTAGGATAGCTGCTCTGGAACTCCTTGAGAGTCATCTTGTTGTAGTTCGCCTGTGGGTTGCGAAGTTCGGTAGCACTCTTAGAGATGAGGGCGAGCATCGTCTCGTGCTGGAACACAGCCTGAGCCTTCTCCTCTGCCTGCTCTGCTGAGAAACCATAGAGCTTGAACATATCGGCGATGTACTTCTTGAAAGCCTCACGGATAGCTACGGTAGCCTCGTCGTTGTTGACATAGTAGTCTTTCTGACCGAGGGTCAAACCGCCCTGTGAGAGCTGGAAGATGTTCATGGTCACGTTCTTTTCGTCGGCACCGAAACCGCCACCGAAGCTCACGCCGTAACCCTGAGCAGCGTACTTCAACTGGATTTTTTCCAAGTCAGCCTTGCTCTTGGCAGCCTCCATCTCGTCGAGGAGAGGTTTCACAGGAGAGATGCCCGCCTTGTTGCGAGACTCCATGTCGAGCGCCTGCTTGTAGAAGTCAGAGAGTTTCTGCTCGATGGTACCCTTCTTGTAGGACTTCTTCTGAAGCTCTGCGAGGATGTCGTTGATACGCTTGTTATTGTCCTCAGCCAACTGGTCTAAGCTACCGAAACGGCTGTAGGCAGCAGGGAGCGGATGGTTTTTCTGCCATCCACCTGTAGCAAACTGATAGAAGTCATCAGTTGGCTTCACTGTCTTGTCAAGGTTTTGCATGACAAGCCCCGACTTGTTCTGTGCGTCAGCACCCATAGGCATTGCCGCAATCATCATCATCGGGATAATCATTTTAACGTTCATTTTTGCTTGTAATTATTTAGTTGTTTGTATTGATTCATCGTTTGCATGAGAATTCTTCATTCTTCACTTATAAAGACAGTTCCTCCAATGCTTCGGAGAGCGTCATCCAGTTGTCGTTCTCCTCATCGAGTTTCTTCATCAGGGAAGTGTATTCGGTGACGAGTTCCATGTTGGTGGCATTCTCTGGCTTCATCAGCATCTCGTCGATTTCCTTCTTGCGTTTTTCGAGGGATGCGATGCGCTTCTCGCACTCCTGCACCGCTTTCTCCGCCTTACGAATCTTCTTCTGCTGCTCCTTGTGCTCGGCATAGCTCTGCTTGCCAGATGCCGGAATGCTTCCATTGGCTGTCGCATTGGCAGCGGATTTCGAATTACCCGAAGGAGAACCACCCGAAGAAAGTCTTCCAGCAGAGCCGTTGGCTTCTTCACTCGCTGCCAATGCTGCGTTGATGTTCTCGGCATTATGGGCACGGAGGTAGTCGTAGATGCCTCCCAAGTGCTCACGCACCTTTCCACCACCAAACTCATATACCTTATCGACGAGACCATCGAGGAACTCACGGTCGTGGCTCACGATGATGGCAGTGCCGTCGAATGCCTTGATGGCTTCCTTCAGCACATCCTTCGACTGCATGTCGAGGTGGTTGGTAGGCTCATCGAGAATCAGGAGGTTGACAGGTTCTAGGAGGAGCTTGATCATCGCCAGACGACTGCGCTCGCCACCACTCAGCACCTTCACATACTTCTCTGAAGTCTCGCCACCAAACATGAATGCACCCAAGAGGTCATTGATTTTCAAGCGCATATCACCCGTTGCCACACGGTCGATGGTATCATAAATCGTGAGATTCTCATCGAGGAGCTGCGCCTGGTTCTGGGCGAAGTAACCGATCTGCACATTATGACCTATCTTCAAGGTTCCGGTGAAAGGAATCTCGCCCATGATACACTTCACGAGCGTTGACTTACCCTCACCATTCTTGCCGACGAAAGCCACCTTCTCACCTCGCTTGATGGTGAGCGTGACGTGGTCGAAGACGGTATGCTCGCCATAGTCCTTGCGCACCTCGTCACAGATGACAGGATAGTCGCCGCTGCGGAGGCAAGGAGGGAACTTGAGGTGCATCTGCTTGTTATCGACCTCATCCACCTCGATAGGCACGATTTTCTCCAACTGTTTGATACGACTCTGCACCTGTACCGCCTTGGTTGGCTTATATCTGAATCGCTCTATAAAGTCCTTGATGTCAGCGATTTCCTTCTGTTGATTCTCGTAAGCCCTCAACTGCTGCTCACGTCTCTCCTTGCGGAGCACGAGGTACTGGTCATACTTCACCTTGTAGTCCTCCACCCTGCCGCAAGTGATTTCGAGGGTACGATTGGTTACATTATTAATAAAGGCACGGTCGTGGCTCACCAAGACAACTGCCTTGGCGCTTTGGGCGAGAAACTGCTCCAGCCACTGGATACTCTCGATGTCGAGGTGGTTGGTAGGCTCATCGAGCAAGAGTACATCAGGCTTCTGAAGCAAGATTTTCGCCAACTCGATACGCATACGCCAACCACCGGAGAACTCCTTGGTAGGACGCTCGAAGTCGTCGCGGGTGAAGCCAAGACCAGTGAGCGTGCGCTCAATCTCAGCCTCATAATTCTCGCCACCCATCATCATATAGCTCTCGTGCTCCTGGGTAAACTTTTCCACTAACTGAGCGTAGTCATCGCTCTCATAGTCAGTGCGTTCAGCCATCTCCTGCTGCATCTTGTCGAGCTTGGCTTTCATCTCCGTATTGTGGGAGAAAGCCTTGCGAGTCTCCTCCTTCACGGTCGTGTCATCCTGTAGCTTCATCACCTGTGGCAAGTAGCCCAGCGTGGTCTCGTTGGGAATCGCCACCACGCCCGCCGTTGGCTTCTGCAATCCGCAGAGAATCTTGAGCATGGTAGATTTGCCGGCACCGTTTTTGCCCACGAGGGCGATGCGGTCACGGTCGTTGATTACGAAACTCACGTCGTGGAAGAGCGGCTTCACGCCAAATTCCACTTTCAATCCTTCAACTGATATCATTGTTTTCTAATCTTTTCTGATACAAAATCTCAACGTTTAGTCATTTCAAGCTGCAAAGTTAGCAAAAAATACCCAAACGGCGAATTTTTCAGGAGACAAACTTTGGGTTGGAGGGTGCTGAGAATCAGGAATATCACGCGATTCGGGGAATTTATTAACAGAATATCACGCATATATATAAATAAGGTGTAAAGGTTCTCAGAGACAAGAAAATAAGCAGATTTAGTTAAAAAACAATAAACATTCACCTCCATAGGCACGTAAATTAGGTGGAACGGAGAAAAATGACTAATTTTGCGCCCGATTTATATAATTTCACATAAAGTCTAACTTTATTAATTTTAATTTTTTATTTAATTTTATGTCAGATTTAAAGAACGTAAAGCCATTGGACGACTTCAATTGGGACGAGTTTGAGAATGGCACAAGCGCAAACGTCAGCAAAGAGGACCTCGAGAAGGCCTATGACGAAACCCTTAACAAGGTTACCGAGCACCAGGTGGTAGAAGGTACCGTAATCTCTGTAGATAAGAAAGAGGTTATCGTAAACATCGGCTACAAGAGCGATGGTATCATCCCAGCTTCTGAGTTCCGTTACAACCCAGATTTGAAGGTAGGTGACAAGGTTGAGGTTTATGTTGAGAACCAGGAAGATGTTAAGGGCCAGTTGGTACTCTCTCACAAGAAGGCTCGCTTGAGCAAGTCTTGGGAGCGTGTTAACGCAGCTCTCGACAACGAGGAG
>FR893221.1 GCA_000436035.1 Prevotella sp. CAG:732
TGGAGAACCGCAGCACCATCAGCCTGTTTTGCAACTTTTCCGGTCTCAATTGTGATGGTTCTTCCATCAGGCAATTGAACACTTTTTGTAATTACGTTCATCTAAAATTTAAAAACTTATTGTTTTGTCTAACATCTAAATATATAAAACGCTGCAAAGATACCTTTTTAATTATTAATAAACGAATAAAAGCGCAACTATTTTCTACATTTTTAAATTATTTATCTATCTAAGATACAATATTCACAATTTTATTGCTACCTTTGCAACCGATAATTTCGCAAAATACAGAAATAAATGAAAATAACTAGACTCTTTTCAGCAGCAGTGATTATGGTAGCTGCGCTGGCTTTTACCTCTTGCAACAACAAGAAGTTCCACATCAACGGCAACATCACTGACGCCAAAGATTCCATGCTTTACTTGGAGAACATCAGTCTCAATGGTCCTGAGAAAATAGACTCTGTCAAGTTGGGTGAAGATGGTTCATTTGCTTTCGAAGAGAATGCGATGGACTCCATCACCCCAGAATTCTATCGACTGAGAATCGCCAACCAGACCATCAACCTTTCCATTGACTCCACGGAAACGGTCAGCGTCAAGGCAGCTTATCCTACGATGAGCTATAAATACGAGGTGGAAGGCTCTGAGAATTGTTCTACTATCAAGGAGCTGTCTCTCAAGCAGATGAACTTGCAGAATACGCTCAATGAGATTGTCAAGAACCCGAACGTAGGCGTAGATTCCATGAACTTGGTCATCGCACGTGTCATCGACAACTACAAGCAAGACATCAAAAATCATTATATCTTCAAGGCACCGATGAAGGCATCCTCTTATTATGCCCTCTTCCAAACCATCCAGTTGGGCGGTACCAACTCCTTGATTTTCAATCCTCGCAACAACAAGGAAGATGTTAGAGTTTTCGCAGCGGTAGCCACCAGTTGGGATACTTATTATCCTAACGCAGAACGTGGCAAGAACCTCCACAACATCGCCATACAAGGCATGAAGGACATCCGCATCATGGAAAACCAGATGGCTTCACAGCAGATTGACGCCAGCAAGGTGAGCGTGAATGGTTGCATCGACCTTGCACTGGAAGACAACAAGGGTGTGACACGCCATCTCACCGACCTCAAAGGCAAAGTAGTACTGCTCGACTTCCATCTCTTCGCCAACAAAGAAAGCGCCAAGCGCATCATGATGTTGCGCGAGCTATACAATAAGTATCATGCCGCAGGTTTGGAAATCTATCAGGTTTCTGTTGACCCAGACGAGCACTTCTGGAAGACCTCTACATCTGCCATTCCATGGATAAGTGTTCGTGACGAGAATGGCATTCAAGGAACAAGCGTACAATCATACAACGTACAGAGCATTCCTACCTTCTTCTTGATAGACCGCAACAACACCTTGCAAGCTCGTGATGTGCAGATCAAGGATATTGACGCAGCCATCAAGAACTTATTATAAGGTTTAGACAATTCACAAGAACCTAATACACTAAAAAAAATGAACAAGAAACTAGTAGTTTTAGCAGCTTTGTCGTTCTCCTTCTTAGGAGCACAAGCAAAAGTGAAGTTGCCACACATTCTTGGCAACAACATGATTCTTCAACAGAATGCAGAGGCCAACCTTTGGGGCTGGGATAAGCCTGGAACCGAAGTCAATGTCACCGCCTCTTGGTCTTCACAGAAATGGACAGCCAAGACCGACAAAGATGGCAAATGGCAAGTGAAGGTACAAACTCCAAAAGCTAGTTACACGCCATTATCCATCACCTTCGATGATGGCGAGCCTGTGACACTCAGCAACATCCTTGTTGGCGAGGTTTGGGTTTGTGCTGGCCAAAGCAACATGGAAATGCCAGTCAAAGGTTTCGGCAACTGCCCTGTGGAAGGTTACAATAAAGCGGTGGTTGAAGCCAACCAATACAAAGGTATCCACTATGTTAAGATACCTAGCGTGATGAGCAACAAGCCATTGGATGACGCTAGCTGCGAGTGGAAAGAGATTTCTCCTGAAACTGTAGGCGAAGCTTCTGCCACAGGATATTTCTTCGCCCAAGTAGTCAACAAAGCGCTTGACATCCCTGTAGGTTTGGTCATGGCCAACAAAGGCGGAACCCGTGTAGAGAGTTGGCTCGACCGTGACTATCTGAAGAAGAACACAAAAGAAGAGACAGACTCTGCCAAGATAGTCAAGAGCAAGAAATTCAAGTGGGACTTTCACTACCCTCTTCTTTGGGGTAATGGCACCTTCCACCCTATTCTTAACTATACCGTAAAAGGCATTCTGTTCTACCAGGGCTGTTCCAACGTAGGCGACCCAGATGGTCAATACACCCAACGTCTCGCCGACTTGGTAGCTCAATGGCGAAGAGATTTCAAGCAAGGAGACATACCTTTCTACTTCGTACAGATTGCTCCTTATCATAATGGTGATGTTAATGGCGACTGGGGTCCTAAGCTCCGCGAGCAACAGTTTAACGCTGCCAAAATCATTCCTAACAGCGGCATCGTATGTACCGAAGATCTAGTTTATCCATACGAGGTAGAGCAGATTCATCCATGCCAGAAGCGCCAAGTGGGCGAACGTCTCGCTTATCAAGCTCTCAATAAGACATACGGCATGAAGAACCTCATCTGCGAGAGCATGACATTCAAGGAGATGAAGATAGTAGGCGACACCGTGAAGGTACATTTCGACAACGAATTTGGTGCCTATAATCGCTTCGAGGGAATAGAAGGCTTTGAGGTAGCAGGTGAGGACAAGGTCTTCCACAAGGCGACAGCCAAACATATTTGGCAAGAAGGCAACGACGGATGGAATGAGTGCATCGCCGTAACCTGTCCTGAGGTCAAGAAGCCTGTAGCATTGCGTTACTGCTTCCGCAACTTCCAACTTGGTAATATGGCAAATGCCGGAGGTCTGCCTCTCTTCCCATTCCGAACAGACAATTGGTAAATAGTACATCGGGAGTTTTTTCCAATGACCACACGAGAGGCATAAAACGACCTCCCGTGTGGTTTTTTATTGACGTAACGCTTCACATTACTTCATATAACTATGGCACATATTTTAGACAAATTCAAGTACTGCCCCGTATGCGGTTCTTCCCACTTTGAAATCAACAATGTCAAGAGCAAGAAATGCCAAGATTGCGGATTTTCCTACTATCTCAATGCTAGTAGCGCAACTGTAGCTCTCATTCTCAATGACAAAGACGAACTACTAGTCGTTCGTCGCAAGAATGACCCTGGCAAAGATATGCTAGATATGCCAGGCGGTTTTATCGATATGGACGAAACTGGTGAAGAAGGCATGGCAAGGGAGGTGAAAGAAGAAACTGGACTAGAGGCTACCGAGGTAACCTATCAGTTCAGTTATCCAAACACCTATCTTTATTCGGGCTTTGTGGTTCATACGCTAGACATGTTTTTCAAGGTAAAGGTGAAAGACCTATCCCATGTCGAGGCAATGGATGATGCGGCAGCCTATTATTGGATTCCATTGTCAGAAATACACATAGAAGACTTTGCCTTTGATTCTATCCGAAAAGGGCTCAAGCGTTTTCTTGCAACAGAAAACAAGTCTGCATAAACGACCACTTTTGCTATTCAATAGAAGAAACGGACAGAAAAGAATCGCTTTATGCCCCCAAAACATTAAAAAACTAAAAAAAAACACTATATAATAAGGTATAAGCAAAAAGTTTATTTACTTTTGCCAACCAAAAGAAACTGAATAAAGCTTATGCAAGAAAATTTAGTAATCGTCGAGAGCCCTGCAAAGGCCAAGAAAATCGAAGAGTTTTTAGGTAAAGACTATAAGGTAATGTCTTCTTACGGTCATATCCGTGACCTGAAGAAGAGGGAACTTAGTATAGACGAGAAAACGATGGAACCCGACTATGAGATTCCAGAGGAAAAGAAAAAACTCGTCACAGAATTGAAAACTACTGCGAAGAAAGCCAAGAAGATTTGGTTGGCTTCCGATGAGGACCGCGAAGGAGAAGCTATCAGCTGGCACCTTTGCGAAGTTCTCGGATTGGATGAGGAGAAGACGAGCCGTATCGTCTTCCACGAAATCACCAAGCCAGCCATTATGGAGGCTATTGAGCATCCACGCCACTTGGACATGAACTTGGTCAATGCACAGCAGGCTCGCCGTGTACTCGACCGTTTGGTGGGTTTCAAACTTTCCCCAGTATTGTGGAGAAAGGTGAAGCCTGCTCTTTCCGCAGGAAGAGTACAGAGCGTCGCCGTTCGCCTGATTGTTGAGCGTGAGCGTGAAATTCAGAAATTCAAAAGCGAGCCATACTATCGTGTGGTTGCGATTTTCGCTTTACTCAACGAAGATGGAAATGCCACAGAGGTAAAAGCAGAACTTGACAAACGTTTCAAGACACATGAAGAAGTGGAGGAGTTCTTGGAGAAATGCAAGGATGCAAAGTTCATGGTAGAGTCTGTTAGCAAGAAGCCTCTGAAACGTACTCCTGCACCTCCGTTCACCACTTCCACCCTACAACAGGAAGCTGCCAGAAAGTTAGGTTTTACCGTCAGCCAGACCATGATGATCGCCCAAAAGTTGTACGAAAGCGGACGCATCACTTACATGCGTACCGATAGCGTCAACCTCTCCACCCTCTGCACCAATGCCAGCAAGGATGAAATCATCAAGGTTTATGGCAAAGAATATAGCCATCCACGTGCCTACCACACCCACTCAAAAGGTGCCCAGGAAGCGCACGAGGCCATCCGTCCTACCTATATGAGTGAGACGAGCATTGATGGCACAAGCCAGGAGAAGAGACTTTACGAACTGATTTGGAAGCGCACCATCGCATCACAGATGGCTGACGCACAAATCGAGAAGACCACCGTCACCATCAGTATCGATGACACAGACGAGAAGTTTGTTGCCAATGGCGAGGTCATCACCTTCGATGGTTTCATCAAGGTTTATCGAGAGTCAACCGACGATGAAGACAATTCTGAGGATTCTACACACATCTTGCCTGCCATGCAA
Source organism: Prevotella sp. CAG:732 (assembly GCA_000436035.1). Taxonomy (GTDB): domain Bacteria; phylum Bacteroidota; class Bacteroidia; order Bacteroidales; family Bacteroidaceae; genus Prevotella. Next base: position 5,035 of record FR893221.1, read on the forward strand.
GAAGGTGACGAATTGCAGCGCCGCGAGATTACCGCTACAGAGAGATTCTCTGCTGCACCACTGCGATATACTGAGGCAAGTCTCGTCAAGAAACTTGAGGATTTGGGTATCGGTCGTCCATCAACATACGCTCCTACCATCAGTACCATTCAGCAACGCGAATATGTACAGAAAGGCGACAAGAAGGGCGAGGAACGTTCTTACACCGTTGACTCCCTAAAGGGCATCAAGGTTACACAAAAGATTAAGAAAGAAATCGCTGGCAACGAGAAAGGAAAGCTTTTGCCTACAGATATCGGAATTGTCGTCAATGACTTTTTGATGGAAAACTTTCCAGGCATCATGGACTACAACTTCACTGCCAATGTGGAGCAGAAGTTTGATGACATCGCCGAGGGTAAGACCGATTGGAACAAGTGGATGAAAAACTTCGACAAAGAATTTGAGCCTGAGGTTGACCAAGTGATGAACGCACGCAGCGAGCATAAAGCTGGCGAGCGAGAGCTTGGTAATGATCCAAAGTCTGGACGCCCAGTATTCGTTAAGATTGGTCGTTTCGGTCCTGTCGTACAGATTGGAACTGCCGATGACAAGGACAAGCCTCAGTTCGCCCAACTGCCAGCCGACAAGAGTATCGAGACCATTACCCTGGAAGAAGCTTTGGAACTCTTCAAGCTTCCTCGCGAACTGGGTGATTTCGAAGGTAGCAAGGTATCCATCGGAACAGGCCGCTTCGGCCCATACGTTCTCCACAACCGTAAGTACGTATCAATCCCTAAGGAGGAAGACCCGATGACGATTACACTGGAGAGAGCAATCAAACTCATCAACGAGAAACGAGAGGCAGAACAGAAACGTCATCTCAAGACATTCGCCGAGGACAGCAAGTTGGAACTTCTCAATGGTCGCTATGGTCCTTACATCGCCTACGATGGCAAGAACTATCGCTTGCCTAAGAACAAGATGGACAATGTGGAAGCATTGACATACGAAGAGTGTATGACCATCATCAAAGAGGCGCCAGAGCCAAAAGCAACACGCCGAAGAAAATAAAAAGTAATAAGAGAGAAATGAAGTCTATCATCATCATCGGATATATGGGTGCCGGCAAGACTACTGTCGGCAAAGCCCTTGCCAAGGAATTAGGCATTATGTTTTATGACCTCGACTGGTATATCGAGTCTCGTATGCACAAGACCGTCAAACAGATTTTTGACGAAAGTGGCGAGGATGGTTTCCGTCAAATAGAACATAACATGCTGCATGAAGTGGCAGAGTTTGAGAACATCGTGCTCAGTTGCGGAGGCGGCACCCCATGCTTTTTCGACAATATGGACTACATGAATCAATTGGGAGAGACCGTTTACCTCAAGGCATCTCCCGAAACACTTTATGCCCACCTTAAAATGGGAAAGGGCGTGCGTCCATTGTTGCTCAACAAGACGCCTGAAGAGGTTCAAGTCTTCATCCGTGAGCAACTCCAGAAACGAGAGCCTTTCTATGAGAAGGCAAAGCATATATTCGATGTCAACGTGATGGATAATTTCGATAAAATCAATGAGACCGTTGCGCAGATACGCCAACTGCTCAACATATAACCCAACAAAAAAGAACTTTCGTAAAACAGACAAAAAGCAAGACAAGAACAGAAAATGAAGAAATGGACTATTGAAGACTCGAAGGAGCTCTACAACATCAATGGTTGGGGCACTTCTTACTTTGGCATCAACGACAAGGGTGATGTCTATGTAACTCCATGCAAGGACAACACACAAATCGACCTACGTGACATCATGGACGAGTTGGCTTTACGAGACATCAACGCTCCCGTATTGCTCCGTTTCCCTGACATTCTCGACAACCGCATCGAGAAAACAGCCAGTTGCTTTCAGAAAGCCAAGGATGAGTATGGATACAAGGGAGAGAACTTTGTCATCTATCCTATCAAGGTCAACCAGATGCAACCGGTCGTAGAGGAGATTATCTCTCATGGCAAAAAGTTCAACCTGGGACTAGAAGCTGGTTCCAAACCTGAGCTTCACGCCGTCATTGCTGTTCAGGCACAGAGCGACTCGCTTATCATCTGTAACGGCTATAAGGACGAGAGTTATATCGAACTTGCCTTGCTCGCCCAGAAAATGGGTAAACGAATCTTCATCGTAGTGGAAAAGCTCAACGAACTTGACATCATCGCCAAAGCTGCCAAGAAACTCAATGTAAAGCCAAATATAGGAATCCGCATTAAGTTGGCATCTTCAGGCTCAGGAAAATGGGCTGAAAGTGGTGGCGATGCCTCTAAGTTCGGCTTGACAAGTGCCGAGCTTCTCACAGCACTCAACAAGATTGACGAGATGGGATTCCATGATTGCTTACGACTCATCCACTTCCATATCGGTAGCCAAATCACCAAGATTCGCCGTATTCAGACTGCTCTTAGAGAGGCTGCACAATTCTATATCAATCTCCACAAGATGGGATACAACGTAGATTTCGTGGATTGCGGTGGTGGTCTCGGTGTCGATTACGATGGCACTCGCTCATCCAGCAGCGAGAGCTCCGTCAACTACTCCATCCAAGAATACGTGAACGACTGCGTATATACATTTGTCGAAGCAGCCAACAAGAACAATATCGAACATCCTAACTTGATTACAGAGAGTGGTCGTTCTTTGTCTGCCCACCACTCAGTCTTGGTCATCGATGTCTTGGAAACCGCTTCCTTGCCAGAGATGCCTGAGGAGTTTGAGGCTAAGGAGACAGACCACCAGTTGGTAAAAGACCTCTATGAGATATGGGACAACTTGAATCCACGCAATATGTTGGAGGACTGGCATGATGCAGAGCAAATCCGTGACGAAGCATTGCAGTTATTCTCCCATGGCATTGTTGACTTGAAGACTCGTGCAGAAATCGAGGCTATGTATTGGAGTGTATGTCATGAAATCAATAACCTCGCCAAGCACATGAAGCACGTGCCAGAGGAACTCCGTGGATTGGACAAGCTCCTCGCCGACAAGTATTTCTGCAACTTCTCTTTATTCCAAAGCCTTCCAGACAGTTGGGCGATCGACCAGCTCTTCCCTATCATGCCAATCCAGCGATTGGATGAGCGACCTACACGCAATGCCACCTTGCAAGACATCACTTGCGACAGCGATGGCAAGATTGCCAATTTCGTAACAGATGGACATATCGGTCATGTACTTCCACTCCATCCATTGAAGAGAAATGAGCCATACTATCTCGGTGTGTTCCTCGTAGGAGCTTATCAAGAGATTTTGGGTGATATGCACAACCTCTTCGGCGACACCAATGCCGCCCACATCTCTGTAAAGGACGGCAAATACAGCATCGACCAAATCTTTGATGGCGAGACGGTAGAGGAAGTTTTGGACTATGTACAATACAACCCGAAGAAGTTGGTACGCCAATTAGAGCAATGGGTAACCAAGAGCGTAAAAGAAGGCAAGATTTCACTGGATGAGGGTAAGGAATTCCTTGGCACTTATCGCAATGGTCTCTTCGGATACACCTATTTACAATAAAATTCTCCGTTATTTTGCACTCGAAATTGCGAGAATAAGATCAAAGGCAACCTTCGCTTCGAGAAGGGCATCAAGGACATCCAGACTAGCGTGCCAGATCAAAAGGTAACTATCCAGTATGATGCCGACAAGACCAACCCTGAGAAAATCGCCAAGGGCTTTGCCAAGATTGGTTATGAAGCAACAGTCGTAAATGGAGAAGCTAAAAAAGCAGGTTGCAGTGGTTGCGACAAGAAAAAATAATAGTTAAAGAATAAAAAGAAATAAATGTATCTTTGATTATTACTCAAATTAATCGTACTTTTGTAGAGAATTACAAAAGTACGATTTTTTATGATGGATAAAGTAACAGTTGTAAAGGTGGGCGGTGCCATCGTTGAGGACAGCGAAAAATTGGCACAGCTTTTAAAAGACTTCGCTGCCATCCCAGGCAAGAAGGTCTTGGTACATGGTGGCGGTCGCCGTGCCACAAAGGTAGCAGCCGCCCTCGGCATCGAGAGCAAGATGGTAAATGGTCGTCGCATCACGGATGCCGACATGCTCGAAGTGGTTACGATGGTATATGGAGGTTTGGTCAACAAGGACCTCGTCGCTAAGTTGCAAGCCAATGGCGTGAATGCACTCGGATTGACAGGTGCAGACATGGATGTCATCCATAGTCACAAGCGCCCTCTAAAAGATGGAATCGACTTTGGATTTGTTGGCGATGTTGAAAGAGCTGATGGCAAGATGCTCCAGACTCTCATTGAGGAAGGCATCACTCCAGTCATGGCCCCATTGACCCATGATGGCAAGGGAAACATCCTCAACACCAATGCCGACACCATCGCCAGCGAGACTGCCAAGGCATTGGCTCCTTATTACGATGTCACCTTAATATATAGTTTCGAAAAGAAAGGTGTGCTGAGCAATCCTGACGATGACGATAGCGTTATCCCAGTGATTACCCATGCAGATTTCGAAAAATACAAGGCAGACGGAACCGTGGCAGGTGGCATGATTCCTAAGTTGGAGAATGCACTAGCAGCCATCGACGCAGGCGTGAAAGAGGTGATCATCACCCTTGCAACCGCCATTGATGGAAAGCATGGAACAGTGATTAGAAGTTAATAGAGGTTAAAACGAAAGATTGGTTGTAACTATCTTACAAGTCAATCGTCATTGATTATAGAGGGATGAAAGAAATCAGTTTCCGAAACGATGTTTTGCCGCTGAAGAACAAACTCTTCAGATTGGCACTCCGCATTACTCTCAACAGAGAGGAAGCAGAAGACGTCGTGCAAGATACACTGATGAAGGTTTGGAACTCTCGCGACAAGTGGCAACAGCTTGAATCTATCGAAGCCTACAGCCTTACCATCGCAAGAAATCTCTCGCTCGACCGCATCAAGAAGATGGACAACAATAATGGTTCATTAGAGGAAGAGCAAGTGGAGAGACAAGACCAAGCTTCCACCCCATCCGAGCGAATGATTCAGAAAGACAAATTGGACATCGTGAGGAAAATCATAGACGAGTTGCCTGAGAAGCAGCGCTCTTGCCTCCAACTTCGAGACATCGAAGGCAAGGCATACAAAGAGATTGCAAACATCTTGAGCATTACAGAAGAACAAGTAAAAGTAAATATCTTTAGGGCTCGTCAAACCGTTAAACAAAGATTTCAACAATTCGACAGATATGGATTATAAGTACATCAACCAACTTTTGGATCGCTACTGGAAATGCGAGACCTCTTTGGAAGAAGAGGAAATCCTTCGCACATTCTTCAGCCAGGATGAACTTCCTGCCGAGCTGAAGCCTTATAAGTCTCTCTTCTCCTACGAGTTGAGCGAAGCTAAGAATGAAGCCCTTGGTGAAGAATTCGACCAAAAGATGATGTCTTTGATTGAAGATGAATACAGCAAGGAGCCTAACAAGGCGAAGGTTGTATCACTGACAGAGCGCTTGAAGCCATTATTCAAGGCTGCCGCCGTCGTTGCAATCTTCTTGACATTGGGCAATGCCGCTCAAGTACCTTTCCAAGATGATTCTGCGAATATTGAGAATGTAGGAGCCATCAAGGCAACAAGAGGTGCTTCCGTCGCACTTGGCGGTGACTCCGCAACGGTTGACTCCATGCAGCACTCTAGCATCGACAAGATGACCACAGAGCCTGCAACAACCATCTTGAAGTAGTAATTTCTATGCTTTCTCTATATAATAAAATCATGTTTAGTAAAACAATTAAGAAACTGTGAAGTTTCATTTCTCTCAAATTTTTCATAACATACTAACGTAATAGGGCTGCCAGGATGTACTGGCAGCCCATATTATTTTATTCCCCCCATCCAACAAGCCTGATGGGATTTTATTTTCTTCCCATTTTGGTCATAGAATGTAACCTGCGCCCTACCGGTTAGCGCCTTGGTGATATTCTCCAGCATCTCCTGCTGGTAGTCATAAAGATTGATTTCCTTCATTATAACAACGATTATAATATACTACCCAAATAGGTTTTCACATATTTGTGCTCATACAATGTAATATTCTTGTTAATCTATTTTAAATATTCACTTAAAATTGAACTACGTCCAATTCATTTTTATATTTTTGCCACAAAGAATGATATCATTACCTTTGAAATATAGTCATTATGATACAGAATAAACTTTTCCGTGATTGCCTTGCTGCAATTCCTGCCGAACAGAAGGCCGAGTTTGACTTGTCGTTTGGCATAGCAGAGCGACTGAGTGAGATTCTGCAAGAAAAAGGTCTCACCCAAAAAGACTTTGCCAGAATGCTCCATAAGCGAGATTCCGAGATTTCCAAGTGGCTCACTGGTCGCCATAACTTCACCACACAAACCATTGCTCGAATTCAAACCGCATTGGGATGTAACTTGATTAATGTTGCTCATTAGATATATTGGAGAGCCACCCCCTCATTCCCCGACTTCAACCCCATGCACATGGTGTCCTCCTGAAGGAAAGGCTTCACATTCTTCTTAAACATTTTCAACTCCTGGTCTGTCATCCTTTTGCGCTCCGTAGAGGCCGTCTTCACCATCACCATGTCTTCCTCCAAGCGATCCAAGGTCTGCTGCATCTGCTCCACCAGCTCCTTTCTGTGCGCAATCAACCATACCTCCCCCTTCTCATACTTTTCCAGAAACCATTTTACCACAGCAGCCATCACGTAGGTCTTGCCTGTGCCCATAGGCATCTGTACCATCACAGAATTGCCCACTTTCATTTTCTTCCCATTCTGGTCATAGAATGTAACCTGCGCCCTTCCGGTTAGCGCCTTGGTAATATTCTCCAGCATTTCCTGCTGGTAGTCATAAAGATTGATTTTCTTCATTATAACAACGATTATAATACACTACCCAAATAAGTTTTCACATAGTATTTGTCTGGATAGATACCTTTCAGCACCTTGTTCTCTTCATCCCATAAGTCATAACGTACTGGCTTATAGTGCTCATGATCACGTTCAAACTCCCCACAAGTGGTGGTCATCACATATCTTGCAATGATGGCAGCATCTATCAGATTCCCTTTCTTTCTCATGACCACCGCTTTTCTCATCACAGCCTGCAAGTCCTTCTCTATCTTCCTCCAATCCAAGCCAGGCTCTCCGAATCGCTTGCCAAGCACGCCAACATGGGCAAAGCAAGCCTCCACCATCTCCTTGTAGTTCCCTCGCTCTGGCTTCCAGTATTTTTCCACCAGTGCTGTGGCAAAGTCACCATGGGTATAGGAGTAAATCCGAACAAAGCTTTTCAACTCCTTACCTGTAATCTTCGAGATTACCTTATCTATCATTTGTGTTCATACATCATTGTCTTTATTTCTTGCTTTTGCCATTTTTATAAATGCATTATCATCTAATCCAGACACATCCTCCAAACTATGAAAATGATTATGCATAAATAGTAGAGCTTCAAAAATATCTTTCTCTTTTGGATAATTTTCAATCAAATGGACGAGGATATTATCATCAGGCAAAATAGACTCACCTAAAAAAGCTTTTTTATAATGCCAATTCCAATCTATTTTACCATTATTATAGAACTCAACCATCTTGGCAAGAATGTCAAAACAAGCCTCTTTGTTTTCTTTTAAATACTTTTCAAACTTTTCCATCCAACATTTATCAAGGAAATAATCCAATCTAATCTGTATAATTGTGTCTATCTCTTGATTACCAAGTTTACCATCACTACACGAAATTTCTTCATTAAAGAACCTATCAACCAACAATTCAGAAGTGCGTTTTATCAACTCTCTATTAAAAATGAAATTTCCTAATGAATTGAACATTATATTCAAGACAACTAAAAGCAAATTTATATCATGCTCATTTTTACAAAAATTCTCAAAATCCACTTCTAGTTGTTTTATTATAGCCTTATCTACACCGCGTTTTTGATATCTTCCATAGAAAATGCTTAACACAGGATATAGTTTATACGTCCATATTTGTAATCCTTCATATCCTGCTAAAGATTTTATAAAATAGGATTCATCTATAAAACGTTTATGTTGATAGCAGCACTCTATAAAAACAAAAAATCTTTTCAAAAGTTGAGTAGTCTTTATGTTATGGATAATTGGAATCACATACATAAATTCGGATAGGAAATAATCATCACGATTTAACACAAACTCTTTTTCCAGTCTCTCTATATATGTCTTTTCATCAGAATAAAGCATATCGACCACTTTCATCCGAGAAACCATATAGCTAGCATTACTATTGGCAAAATATTTAAAATACATATTATGCCTACACGCATTGTTTTCTTTCACATTTCGAGAATTCTTCCCAAATAAAATGTTCATTAATTCAGGAATAATATCATTTGACGATATTTGTGAATCATCTATAGTTTGCTCAAATGCCGGAATTACAACATCTTCAGAATGTTTTTCCTTTTTAGATACGTTTATATCTTTTTCTGTTATTCTTTCTATTTGTTTCAAAGCATCCTTTTCCTCCCTCTTTTGGATAATATTATAGTCTTCTCGCCATCGAAGAAGTATATCATTACCAGAGCGAACAACTTCCAAAATTCTCAAATAGTTGTCTCTCAACAACATATAATATTCACCATTGAGCATTTGAATCATTGTTAAGAGAAATAAGTCAAAAAGATCTAACTCTTTGATATTTTTTTTAGAATCTATGGATAGAAAATAAGCATTTATAAAACGATAAACATCTCGCATATTAGGAAAAACTTCTTTGATATATGTAACATCCTTTATTTGTGAGATATACGAAGCTACTAATTTTCTTCCAACATTCAAAGTTTCAAATTTGCTCTCTAACAATTCTATTAGCTTATTGAACGCAACGTTCTCATTTGCAGGAAGCTGAAACTCTAAATTGAAAAACTTCTTCAAATAGGTTTCAACATCAAAAATATGCAGTGATTCCAACATCTGTTTCAAATGAAGATTATCAGCAGCAACTACATAAAAGACATTTGGAAAATCAGCAGTATCCCTGATGATTTTCAATGTCATCATCAATTCCTTATTTTGTAGTCGATCTACATCATCTATTGTAATAATGATGGGACGATCAATATGACACAATTCCCTTTGAATCTCATCATGTGCATTTTTCAGAGTTCTTTTACTTCCAAAACTAGGACTAAATTTAAATGTAATCCCACTATGCTCGCATTCTATAGAAGACAAGAGCAAGGCCATATAATCTTTTATTGCTCCATCAAGTTTTGGAAGATATTCGCCAACTTTAATTCTGAATGCTTCAAAAAATTCGCTAACTATCCCAGCTTCTGTATCACATAACCAGGGCTCAAAATTCATTTTTATGACAGGACACTTGCTTTTGTTTAGTTCTTCACCCAACATCATTAAGAAGGATGTTTTACCATGCCCATAATGCTCACCAATGTGAATAACAAATGAATGATCAATGTGTTTGCTTCGATTCACATAGAATGAAGCAAAAATCTTTTCAACCAACAATCTTGCATACCCCTTGCGACCAAACATGTCATTTGAGGTTGGAATATCAAAGTAAAAAGGTGAAACTTCTTGCTTGTAACTTTCTATTGGATTTTTTACATATTCATGCCGATGACAATAAAAGTACTCTACAAAAATGCAAATGCATAATAAACATATCGATGTCCAAAAGCATGTTACTCCCGCAAAGCTTCGTAGCGAAAGAAAGACATGAGGTACGACAGACAAGAGCTTTGTTAGAAAAAAAATGCCAAAACAAAGACCCAAATATGTAATATATCTTTTATTTCTATTCATTATAAAACCATTGACAAACAAAAGGACCACACCTCCATATTCTCCTCTTTTACGAACGAAGGACATTCTTTGCCGTATGTCACTCGCCAAGTTATCTTGTCAAACAGGAGATACCATCGATAGCATTTATGTTGGCTATTATTTCCCATTAGTAATCTTATCAAATCAGTATTTGTATGCATTATTTCGATTTATTTGTCTATCTTATTAGCATCGTTTGATAGTTCTTTTAAATGTTCTATAAAAGAAGACTTTTGTTCTTCAGACATAGACAACCACTCTTTGATAGAATTTTCGAAATCATCATTATTATTAGATTTGTCTTGAGGATTAATTTCAGGTTCATTTCTAAATGGCTGTATCATTTCGGCATCTCCAATCAAATTATATTTTGCAGCACCAGTTAAATCATGTCTATCCAACATCTGATAACCAGTTCCAATAATATTCTTTTCACCAAGCAAACAGTAAAACAAACACTTACCACTACTGTTCAAATATTCATTTAAATATTTCCTTTTAATCAATAAGCCATGAAAACTTTCCCCCCTAATCATTCTATTAATTGCGACAATCTCATTACTGTTGTTCTTCCTGATAATGCCACGCTCTGCAGTATAAAGAGAAAGACATCTCATCATATCTACAGATGGTGCATAAACAATAGATGATATTACTTCTTCATTTGAAATGCCTCTGTAATCCTCTTGTAGTTGGGCAATATAGGGCAAATCTACATGGCAAGGAAGTTTGCCATTTTGGTGTTCTGCTTCATATAGACTCTCAGTATATGCATCTGCCCATGGATAATCACTCCAAAGATAATCTATTGATTCTCTAGGCTCAGGCATCCATCTGCCATAGAAATCTGCCGTTTTTGCCCATTCATAAAATGCATCTTTGTCTTTATCATCTACAAAGCATGTGTTATAGTAAACAAAACGTTCCCTGATACACTCATCTTCATCATTTTCTTTTCTAGTATCATATCCTTGAAGTACCACCCATTCTTCACCATTTTTATCATATAATATTGAAATAAATGGCGGCATTGCTTTTTCGTCATTAATCCATTCCGTCATGTCCTGTTCCTTTGTAGAGTCCTTGGAATATTCGTCAAATAGTTCTTTGACTGTCTCATCCAAACTATCATACTCATTTAGTGTAGGATCAAAGTAAATGCGGTTAAAAACCAACCATGGATAATTCTTGGAACGAAATCTTTCTTTTTGCGACCATCTTTCCACCTTTAATTTACAAGAATCCAGCAAATACGCATAAATTTCACTCATACCTAACCATTGATATTTCTTGCCAATACGCTCGGTTTTATGATAGTGACTGGATTCATATGGTACACCATTATCATAGTCTCCAAGAGCCTCATTCCATCCATACTTGTTCTTTATCAACAAAGCAATAGCCTTTGCTGTTTCCCATATTGATATAGATACTTTTTTATCATCAACAAATTTGTCTAAATCATCAGAGATGTTACCACCCAATATGTAACGATAAAAATCCCATGTAAAAAGAGAACGATAAAGACTGTTTGCACCATAACTTAAACCAAAGAAATCCTCTGGTATATCACATTGTGGAATGTTTTGATATGGATTATCTGATGGTACTTGATAAGGAGGTTGAACAGCCTTCCAAAAAGAATCATCGCTCGTCAGATGAGATTGCCACTCTAAAATTTTAAGTGTCCAATATCTTAAAACGAAATCATTTGGGGCACTCTTTGCTTTTGAGTAAAAGGTTTCCTTTACTGACCTGCTTATTTGCATATCTGTAACTCGCTTTCTCACGATATAACCATAAATTGCAGAGCATAAACCTTGCAGAATATATGGATCATCAACGTTTTTAAACTTATTTATAAGGTAAACGACTACATTCGGATTATTTAGAACTTCCAACTGGTTGACTATAAACCTTATTACCGGGAATCGCACACTTGGATAAGAAGCACTCAAAAGCCAACACTCAAATGCAAGCAATAGTCGTCGGTTTATACATTTATCCTCCCATAGTCTTTCGAGTTCACCCCTTATACTATAATTAAGATAATTTGCAGGAATAGACCAAACCAAATCTCTATCAGCCATTTTTAAAGAAATGAGCTTATTGTGAAATTCTTCGATCACCATTGTGTTGTTGTTTTCCAACAAACTGATAAATACATCAGGATTCAATATTTTAGGATTTTTATCCAATACGTTTTTAAGTATGCTCGCATCAGTCTTCAACTTATCATTATCAATATTTCGCAAAGCCAAACTCCCAATAAACAATTCTGTAAGCTTTCCACTTTCTATCTCCTTGTCATGCCACACATCCACGTTAGGATTCCATACTGATAAAAACGCCTTAATGAAGTTCTTAATTTTTGCGCCATCAATTGATTGTCGAAATCTACCTTGTGAAAAGTCAAAGAGACGAGTAATAAATTTTAATTTTGAGTAGTCATCGTCCTTCTGATTCAAGAGCACGGAAGCCTTCAAGTAATCTCCCATACTATCATATTCAAAAGTTATCCACTCTTTATCATCATATGTAGTATATTCCATCAATAAGTTAGCCTTGAGAGTGTTGTTCAATAAATCTTTGCTCCATGTTCGATATGGGCAAAGATGATATGAATAGGACTTAGCTATTTCTCTTGGAATATCGCCACATTGCAAATTGTATAAGGAATAATGAGCTAATTTGCCAAGGATACGCACAGTGTAATTCATGCGTGGATCTGCATCAGAATCTGTAGAAACGGAATGATTACGCTTGTAAATATAACGTTGATAAATATCGATGATGTTTGGTCTTTCACGCCCAGAATAATATGTTTCGCTATATGCTTCACAGAAGATTTTCAAGAACAAAGGATTCCTAAACGTCTGAATATGGGAATAGTCATCAACCTTTCCATCAATCCTATAATATTCAAAGAAGAGGTTTATAGCCTTTCTTATATCTTTAAAGCCTACTACTCTTATTCTTGGCATCTTGCATAACGTTTCATTAAGAATATCATCTGCACCAGACTGTTCACGCACAGAAAATATAAATTTTATCCTATTCCATTTCTCTATTTTATTCAGCAGAACGGGTAGCTTGTCATGCCAAAAATACATTCCAGCACCCTCATTTATTGCGTCAATGATAAAAATGGCGTATTTTCCAACTCTTTCCATTTTCTCATTGAGCAAATCCAAAGCATTACCGTGATTCCAATTCATCTTCCTTATGATTGTATCTAATGGAAACTCATTAGCAGAGAAATCCGTACCAAAAAACAAATACACATTTGTTTCCATACACAAATCACCTGCTATCTTGCACAACGCAAATGTTTTACCGCAACCAGCATTACCTACGACAACTATTGCTTTGCTTATAGACAGCCCTTTATACCAAAAGTAACTTTGAGTTTTATCTATCAGTACAGATATTTGTTCTCGCTCCTTCGACGAAAACAAGTAATGTGAATCATATTTCGTTTTTTCCTTAAAATTCTTCAATGTATAAAGTTCTTTTTCTAACGTTTCTCCAACAGTACTATTGGGCATAAACTTTTTCTTAAACTTTAAGACAACTTCCTTTTTATTTTCTTCTCGAATACTCGTAACAAACTTATCAAAAGTTTTGACTATATCGTTTACATCCATCTCAAAGCCTACACCTGCATAACGAAAAACCTCCTTTTCTATATCTTCATCTTCAACTTGTAAATCAAACGAGTATCTACTGCCAGCTTGCTCTTGGGCTTCCTTGACCTGCAAAGCACATGTTCCTAGTCCAAAGTCCGATGTGTCTTCCAAGTCAGCATTGACATCTACAGAGATTCCTTTCTGTACCAACTCATTTTGAACACAGTAAATAGATGTATATCCCAACGTATTATACAACTCATCTGTAACGACTCCGATGACAGACCCAAATTCATTGATTACAGGAGAACCCGACATTCCAGCATAACTGGACAAAGACAAATCATCATTTCTTCTGACAATTATATCAAATTGATAAGCAGGATTGGAAATCGAACGTATATTTGTAACACCAAACTTGAATATATCAATTCCATTTCCCAATTCTTCAGGATAACCAATAATGGACAAGCTTTGTCCTTTCCTACAATCAGAAGCTAATAAATGAAAATAAAACTCATCATCTCTGTAGTCTTTACATGTGAGAAGAGCAATGTCCCTATCTTTAGCTACATCCTCACATGAACATTCCACATCAAGACCATCCACGTTAATATATATAGCACTCTCATCAACCTTATTCTCAACAACTACATGATACGCCGTAAGAAGTTGATTTTCAGAAATAAAAAAAGCCGTACCTCTCTCACTTCCACACCAAATAGGTACAATGCTAGTACCTGCCAACTTATCAACATTCAAAAGTGTACTCATTTTCTCTTGATATTTTAGCGTTCAATTCTGTCAACAAATTATTGTTTTCCTCCCTAATCAGTGCTTTCAATTCTATCAGATTAAGGTCACGGTTATAGTGGATTGTATGTAAATGCACCCCCTCTCTTAAAGGATGCAGTATGATCTTAGCCAGTGTTTCATAGTTAGGTCCTTCTCCTTTCTTCCCTCCAGTTAGAAAATAATGTTCAGAATCTATTAACAGTGACAACTCATTACTCATGTTGTTTTTACTTCCATGATGCGGAATTTTTATCGCCTCAAACAAGACACAATCTTCCTGATATAAATCTCTGATAGCCTTATATAATTGAGAAGCAACAGCATCGCCACCTAATAGAAGTTTTCTGCCATTATATTCCCAAATTAAGGCAAGAGAGGCTTTGTTCGGGACTGTTACATTAGATTCATCAGGATCAGTTAGTGCTTTATTTTGCAAAAACTGTTTTGTAATAAAAGAGGAACTAATAGGGATTTTCTTTTTTAAAGAAGGTTTAGCCGATGCTATGCGAAGAAGCATTTCCCAATATTTTTCTTGATTTTCAAAAGCTTGCTCTGGTGGAAGTTCTTTCACTATCTTTGTATATTCTTTAATGAAATCATATTTAAGAGCAGATAGCGCTTTATTTGAAGGAGATAAAACATGGAATATTCCCCACTTAGAATCATCTCCCAAACAAATCGTATCACCTTCAACAAAAATCTTCTTATCCCATGCTTGATACCATTCATGATTCGATTTTATCAACAAACATAGGAGTCCAGCTTGGGATGCGCCTATTTTAGTTTCTGCTATTCCACGGATGGGACGTATGTTTACTTCTTGTCTATCTAAAATATCTTTATCTTCATCTGGGATGGAAGCAGCTTTATTTATATCATAATCTTGAAAACAGTTATATATGATTTTCTCTATCCTAAGGTTTCGCATCTCAACATCATTTAGAATTTCTATAAGACCACAGACATGATCATTATCATAATGTGACACAATTAGCATATCAATTTTTAATCCAAGACATGATTTTATAAAGTCTTTGATTTCAGCAGTAAAATCACCACAATCTATCATAATATGATATGTCTCTTGAGTACTCTCATCTTTTAAAATCAAAAAGATGCAGTCTCCACATCCTGATTGAAATGTCCTAATTGTTACATTCATATCTTTTTCCATATCTCATACCAAGTATGATGCTGCGAATAAAATCGCAGATATATATTCCCCTAGAAGTCCAGCAGCCCAAAATACTGAGTATAAGGAATTGTAATATCGATAAAGTTGAAATTCAATTGTCCCTCCGCACTTTTAATTAGTTCATACACCTTTTTGCATTCCACATCAGCAGTACCATAATAATTAATATCAAGTTCTACATCAGCTTGTGCAAACATCTTAGTATCATTCGGAACAACGGCTCTCGGTGTTATTGAAGCACCTCTTCTTTTCTTTTCAGCATATACCTCAGCTATCATTTTACCTGCTCTCAAAGCATGATCAAAATTGAATGGAACTATCTGCATATTTTTAAGTGGCAAATCATCAGCTTCACCTTTCACACAATATTCTGCAATAGCTATCGTGCTAACTTTAATCACAAAATCATGCTGCAAAAAATACCTAAAATATCCCATGGCATTATCATGCAATGGGTCTTCAGCATTAAGTAGGCGAATAAAGAAACTCGTATCAAGAAGTACACAATTATTTTCCATTAGGCAATTCCTCCTCTCACATTTGACAGCCATTCATCAACATTAACACCTCTCCACTTCGGAGTTGCTTTCAGAATTAATTCATTCAGATACTCCTCATCAAATTTAGATTGATAATCCATCAACTCAACCAAAGTCAATGTTGATTTATCAATATCACCAGTCACAATATTCTTCTTTGCCTTAACACGCACACCAAACTTTTTGTATAAAGGATTGCCCTTGTATTCAGAAAGATATTCCTTATCAGCCCGAATAGTCAACGAGCCTGCCTCTTTGGTATCAAGGTGAATATTAGCCTTGTCCTTACCACCAGCATCCGTCAATGTACCATAATAATAGCATTCCACATCAACCATAATATTATCACGTCTATGATAATTTGATTGAGGCGTAATTTTGAAGACACGATTAGGCTTGTCAGAGGTACCTACCTCAATGGTATAATCATTGCGTAAAGCAAAAGTCTGCAAATTTTCAATAGCACGAGCACTATTGGTTTCCAACTTATCTATCACTCCATTGTCTGCCTCGATAGCACTGAGCATAGATGAAACCAACAATACGTTTTGAACTGAAGTCTTAAACACATTGATGACAGAGCCTTCCCTCATTTCATAAGAGATAGTAGGTCTGCCCTTACGTAATTTTTTGTCAGGATATAGCAAATTCTCTACTTCATCAAACAAAACTCGAATTTGTCTGATGTCAAAATTAGCAGGAGTAAGGGCTTCCCCATCACTTTTGCCAATAATTCTCAAAGAAATCTCATTCAGTTCCATATCCGCAACAATTTTTCTGCAAAGCTACGATTATTTCAGAATATAACCAAATTATGCTATCAAAATTTTATAAAGTCAAGCTAGATTTAACACTTGGCTGACAAAAAGTAAAATCAATCGCTGCATTTCATTCCTCAAACCTCTTCCTCAATACCTTTGCAGGCACGCCACCAATAATACTATAAGGAGGACACGACTTCGTGACGACAGCACCAGCAGCCACCACCGAACCATGCCCGATGGTGACACCCTTCAATATCGTGACATTCGCACCCACCAAGACATCATCCTCGATGACGACCGGCTGGTCATACACATTCACGCCATCCACAAACTTCTCCTCCTCGGTGACATCGGCGATGTATTTGCCAGGGATGTCAATGCGATGGTCGCCCGTGATAATCGTAGGATGCGGACCAAACAGCACCTTCTTGCCAATGGTGCAAGGAGCCTCCGTACAATAGATGGTGCTACCCTTCGGGATAGACGTGCCATCCCCCACCGACAGGTTCCACAAGCCCTTGAAGTCCGAGGACATCGGACGGATATATACCCCCTTGCCACAATGCTTCATGCAATGCTTCCATACCGGAGCCCACATCGCATCCCAAAGATACGAAGGCACGAGGCTCAACTTTTGTAATAAACTAAAAATACTCATGATTCAAATGTATGTTTTGCCAGTACTTCCATGAACAGGCATCAGTATCATCTATTTCCCTATGATTTTCTCATACTCCTCCACGACCATTCTTGCCTTCACCTCCCAAGAAAGATCCATTTGCCTCTGCTTGCAATTCTCGGACAAATGCTTCAACAACGCCCTATTGCTTTCCAACTCATTCAAGATTCGAGCGAAGTCATGGGCAGACTGAGACGGATGAGACAAGGCAATCTTTCTGCCGACTGAATCATCAATCACTGCTGACATACCGCACGCATTGAAACAAACGACAGGCAAGCGATTGCTCACCGCCTCCAATACCACGGTGGAAGTGTCCTCATTTACACTCGTAAAGAAGAACAACTGCGCCTTGCGCATCGCCTCCATGATTACATCATTCTTCTGATTGCCATGCCAGATAACCTGCTGGGAGATTCCCAATTCTTCACCCATACGCTTCGCCATTTCCACTTGACCCACAAAGCCACTGCCATAAACATCAAGTTTCAATTTCGGATTCTTAGCCAAGGCAACGGCTTGCAAAGCCAAAGGCAATTGCTTGCGGAAATCAAACTTGC
Organism: Prevotella sp. CAG:732; assembly: GCA_000436035.1. Taxonomy (GTDB): domain Bacteria; phylum Bacteroidota; class Bacteroidia; order Bacteroidales; family Bacteroidaceae; genus Prevotella. The sequence continues at coordinate 23,040 of FR893221.1, forward strand.
CTACCCACATGATATGAAATTCCTCATCGTCAAAGCGATCCGTAGATATATCATCCGACAAGAAGCATCCCGTCTCAGGAATCACCATCGACTCCAAGCCCTTGTACTTCTTGAGCGCACGATAAGAATCAGGAATGGAACTAATCAGCAACTTTGCCGTCTTCAACGCCTCACCCACACGCTTCTCATGCTTCAACTGCCAAATATTGAGGAAATTCTTCAACCGCATGAAGAGTTGCATTTTGAGTCCTGACCCTTTCAGATAGGCAGTAGGGAATTGCTTCAATCCACCGATTGGTCCCCAAACAAAAGGCACCCCATTCTCTTTCGACAACTTCCAGAGATACCCCGGCTCACGGAATCCAATCATATTGAGCTGATGAAGCACATCTATCTTCTCCGTCTCACAAATGTCCTTCGCCATGAGATACGTCTTCCATTGCCATTGTCGATAGTACTTATAGAATCTCCAGTCCCCTTGGTTCCAGCACATCTTTCGGATTTCATCACTCACAGGGTTATAATAGAAGTGCATATTGCCACCTTGCTCCAAGGTAGGCACCACCGCCTCTATCCTCTCCCGAAACTCCCCCTCCGTGATGATATACAACTCACAGAACTTGGCGAGGTTCTTCACCCAGTTCCAAGCCATCCCCGGCTCACTCCCTATTCCAGGCGAGCAAGCGTAAGCATTGATTAAAACTTTCAGCATCCTTTCGTATCCATTAAACTCTCATACAATCGCTCGACACTCTCATTCACCTTCTCTGGCGCAAACACACTCTCCCCAAACACCTTGGAGTATTCAGCCATGCTCTTGCGAAGCTCAGGCGATTCCATCAACTTCCTCATTTGGGCAGCCAAAGCCTCAGTATCCCCAAATGGGAATGTCAAGCAGTTCTTGCCCTCCTCGATGACATCAGGCAAGCCACCCACAGGAGTAGTCACCACGGCAATGCCCCTCGCCCATGCCTCCAACACCACCATCGGGAAACCTTCATGGCGAGAGCACATGCAATAGATGCTCGCCTTGTTCCAAATATCCTCCTTCTGCTTACCAGTGATATACCCCGTAAAAGTCACGCTTTCATCCAAGCTCATGTCATGCGCCATCTTTCGATACCCCTCTACATCACCATTGCCCATGATGGTGACATGCCAGTCAGGGAAATCCCCTCTCAAACTATCCCATGCCTTCAAGAGCAAGTCAGCTCGCTTGTTGCTATCCAAATGAGCGGCAAAGATGATACTCTTCTCCTTGATAGAGTAATCGACTGCTGGCGTAGGAGAGCAGGCATTATAGATGACAGCCGTGCGCACCCTCACCGAAGGAAAGAGGCTCACAAAGAGATTCTGCCATTTCTTGGCAAGCAGCACCACACAATCCGCACGATTCAAGCACCAGATGAACAAGCCATTATGCGTATGTTCCTCTAGTTGATTGCCCATGTGGATGTGCATGATCACCTTCTTTCGCCCCAGCTTCGCCAAGAGCAGCACTGGCATCTGAATAATCAAGCAGATCTTGTCCGGCACGGTATGGAAATGCACAATGTCATACTGCCATATCGTAAACAACGCCTTGAAGTAAGCCTTCAGGGCATACCATAACTTCACACCATATCCACGCTGAATCTGCGTTCCGAGCCATCCACACTGGTATTTCTTCCAGAACGGCATAGTCTTCATCAGCCTCAGTACACTCGCCACTCCGCCACCACTCTGTTCGGCGGAGCCAACCATCAAAACTTTAGTCATTATTCTTCATCTTCTTACCATACTTCTCCAAATAACAGAGAGGTAGGTTATCAATCGAAAATAAATCTTTATAGGTAATGGAGGCAACACATTATTTGCTCCAAAACTAGAGACATTATGCTTGCCAGAATATCTATGGATAGCGCAAGGCTCATCTATAAAATGGAGTTTCTTTCTCCACAAAGCACTATACTGTATATAAGTATCATGTCCTGTCACAGAAGAAGGAATAGGAAGATAGTATTTCAACTCATCACGAGTAAAAGCCAAGCTGAATCCATAAAGGCACAATACATTTTTCAATGTAAAGAAAGGAACATCATGTTTATAGATATGAGAATTAAACTTATGTAGTTCACCATCACCCATATCAAAAGCAGCCACACTAAGCCCCCCCACATTGCGAAGCATAGACAATTGCTTGTCTATCTTCCATGGATACCACACATCATCTTGGTCACTGAGGAAGATGTAATCTCCTGACGCTTTCAATATAGCATTTTCAAAATTGCATTTACAAGCTCGTGTCGCATTCAGATATTTATACTTCTTCTTATTCTGATGCTTGAAAATCTTGATTCTATCATCATGATAAGACTCCAAGATTTGAATAGTGTCATCAGTAGAATCATCATCACTCACCACTAACTCCAATTCCACACCATGATTCTCCTTGAACTCTTGATTCAAGATAGAATCCACCTGCTCACGGATATATTTACCACCATTATAGGTGGCCATACATACCGAAACTAAAATTTTAGTATCTATCATTTTCAATAAATATCACTTTTCGCCCTTGTTATCTACCTGTCCAATAGATTCTTCAAGTGCTTTTCTTCTCTTTAATTGTAAATGTATCCTTTTCCATTTCATCATTTGGTTACGATTGGCATTGAGGCAGAGGGCTATGAGCATACAATAGCCCATACCTTTACCAGAAAGCCAAGATGAATCAGCAGTCTGCTCAATGGCAAGACAGCAAAAAGTTACCATAGCGACACGATAGTAGCGCATATCCGCAATGATATTAAAGGCTGCCAGACGACGCTTCCAAAACCAGCAGAAGAAGAAAACACCGACGATTCCGAATTGAGCTAATGACGGATAATAAGCATCACAGATAAATGCTCCAACAACTCCCAAACCCCAAATTCCATTCAAATCATATTTATAATACAAAGGCGAATAATACACTTTGGCACCATTACAAGCAAAAGAACCCATTCCCGAACCAAATGGGAAATAGTCCCAAAGAATTTTCAAACCCGTCTTATAGGTCATTGGACGAGCCAAACCCTCATTGTCTAATCCTGATACATAATAAGCATCAAACCGTGTCCAACTTACCATCAAAACAATGGTTACGACCAATACACAATAAATCATGGTTTTAGGAGAGCGGAAATTCAAGCGTTTTTTTAAAAAGAAAATAAAGGATATGAAACAAACCACCTCACCAATGAACTTAAATTTCGGTGCCAACATACCTGTAAGCACCAAAAACAAGGCTATGAGTCGGTTACGTTTGGTCTCCTTGGTGAATAGGTAATAACTCATTCCTGTACATATTGCCAATTGACCAAGAACAGGGAACTCTGCCTCAACCTGCGAATCTAATGTTTGTAGATGATACAAAATCCATGAGAACAATGTAATAATCATAGTTATCAACATCCATTTTTTCTGCTTCTTCGTAAACTGAGGATTTAGGATCCACGTACAGAAAATGATGGAATAAGGTCGAATCTCCTGCATCAAGTCAAGCCACACACCTCCACTAACATTTGCCCCAAACAAGAGAGAGTACACAACATAGAACGCAATAACTCCCAAACAAGCAACGAACTCCTTCCATGGCTCCTTATTAATGTACTTAGAGCCATACATTATAAACGTGTAAAGCAATAAGATGATAGTCATAATCTCATCCACACTAGAAAAACCAGGCAAATCATTGTAGGCAATACACGTAGGGAAATAAATAATCCAATAAAGAGTAAAAAAACGAGATATATTTTTCACTGTTATATTTTTTTAAATGGAATTTGAAACCAAGTAAATTTGTTACGCCCCCAAGTTTTTTGACCAATTACATAAACTAGCTTGACAAACCACTTAGGCAAATAACTCTTAATAGACATCTTCTGTTCACCTTTCAGCCAACTACCAGCATAATTGTGAGCACTATAACTTTTAGCTGTACGATGTACTTCTATTGCATTTCGACTGTTGAAGAAATCTTTATCAAAAACATACATTTCTTTTTTTGAAATGTCAAACCTCTTCACATCGAGAAGCTTTAAATCAGTAATTCTCAAAAAGCGATAGTTAAGACGTGTCAGTACATGATGGAAACGACATGGCAGAGTTAGTGTATCAATAGAACCATCTTCCTTCACAAAAGACTTGCCTTGATAGGAATCTAACATATCTTTCACCCATAGACAACCTGCCTCACACCCAATTACGGCCGCCTCGAATGCACGTATCTGGTCATGCCCTATAAAATAAGGCAATGCCAATAAGTCGTCAAATTTTTTATACACTATGACATCGGAGTCCAAATAGATTCCTCCGTAATGGTACAGAGCATAAAGGCGAATGTAATCAGCAGCAAAGGCATACTTCTTTGCCTCGAAAGCTTGCTTCGTCCAAACGGTAGAATTGATATCAAACCGCTTGGTGTCCCACACCCATACCTCATACTCTGGCAGATACTTCTTCCAAGTATCAAGACATTGTTGTATCTCTGCTGGATAAGGATCACCCGATAGCCAACAGAGATGAATAATCTTTGGTATCATTATATTTTTGATTTTTCTTAGAATTTACAAAATCTTTCGTTTTCGCCTATTTCCCGTTTCCGCATAGCTTTGTACAAAGGCTTATCCTATAAAAGGCAATAACATAAAGCGCAGACAAGGCTCATCACCCTATCTGCTTAACATATAAATAGTATTATTCAATTTACAAGTATTTCGCTAAGATAATCGATATTACACCAGATGCAATCGCACTCAATATCCACAAAAGCACTTGCATTGATTTGCGCACCGAGAAGCGAATGCGTGCCCAATGCAAGTCTGGCACAACTTCCTGTATCACATTTTCCAAATCACAATAAAGATTATATGAATTCTGATAAGTATCCAATGCAGATTGGGTATCAAGCGACTCCAAAGACTTAACCTTTCGAACCATCTTTGTTGCCTTAGTTCTCAATGTTTTATATTTAGGATAAAATGTTCCATTCTGCAAAACTGTCAAATCAACATTCTTCGTCTGACGCTCGAAAAGTAAAACTTCATCATGTAAAGACAAGTTCAAGCACTTATAACAATCCAACATGATTCTAGTTACATGACGCTCTGCCTTATGTATCTCTGAATCAACTTGATTAGAAGAAATCCTCTCAGAATAACAGCGAGCAATGTGGTCGTGTAAAGCTCTGATTTCATTAAACAAAGGAAGAGGGAACTGCTCTGTTCGAGCTTCTAGTTCTGCTATCAACGGTTTTATAACCATATTATACTCTTTATAAAGAGCTATGATTCGCATATCTGTATCCATAATAATATGTTTTTAAATTCTTGCTATTTGTCTATCTATCTATTGCATTTTGAGAAATCAGTCTCTTGAAGAAAAGATAAACAGAACCACGGTTTACCATGCTCTTTAAAGAAAAGGCAGGTCTAAGTTTTTTGCCAATACGATTTTCGATGAGAGCATCCAATTCTTCTGCACTCATCTGCATAAGCTCATCATAAGTTTTTCCAAGCCTATGTTTCAACGTTTCTTTTGTTTTATTATTTAATGTATGCATAAATCTGTAATTTTACGGCTGCAAAAATAGTACTTTTATATTAAACTTGCAAGCTTTTTAATGCTTTTCTTATCGAAATTAACAGTTATAAACTGAAATCTTCCCTCAGTTCCTCCATGAGCCACTTCATCCTCACATCCCAAGAGCCAAGCCTTTCAGCCGTCTCCCGATTCTTACCCACAAGTTCTTGATAATCATCAATATGCTCCACGACATCCCGAATCAAAGCCTCAGCGGAAATATCCTCCCTCAAGTCATAGACAGACATCTTCTATGTTCTTCATTGTCTATTTACATTCATAACCTAGCTCTTCCAACATATCCATCATCTGTCGGATTCGTAGTTTCCAGTCTCCCTTTTCCAAAGCAGACTTACGGTTTCTATCCACCAACTCTTGATAATCCTCTATATTAGCAAGAATGTCAAGTATTTGCTCATTGGCATATTCCTTGTCTAAATGAACGACAGGATCATAACCAATAATATCTATCAACTCTTTTGGCGCTCTACCAAGAATAACGACACCTGACAACATACATTCCCAATATCTCTGAGTTAAAGTGTCAATACCTTCCGCCAACTCTGGCTGATTGTCCAAGCGAGTAAGTGCCAAGGTTATTTTAGAATCAGCAAGCGCATCAGCCAACTGGGCACGAGTATGCAGTCCCATAGCCTCATTTCGACTACTCAACACCTTTATCGACTTATCAAAGTTCGATGAATCCAAGATTCGGCTACATCTACCAAATTCCAAGTAATCAATGGAACGATCCGACAAGTTTTTCCCTGCATGATAAAGTTCCGTCTCTATTGCCTCTGGCAAATGGTAGATATGAACCTTAGGACATAGTTCTCTCATCTTATCCGCCGTCTGTGAAGATGTGAAAAAAGCAGTGCGCACATGATGCTTTTCAAACCATCTTTCCATATCATTCACATATCTTGGCCAGCAATCCCAAACCACAGGAACCACTTCATACCCCAAGTAATCAGGGAATGTATCAAATCTAAGACTTGCTCCCTCAACAAATCTCAAACGAGCCTCTTTGGAACTTTGCCACAATGACGGCAAGTCCAAATGATAAGACAAACGCTCATAATATTTCTCCAATGGTCGTAAAGAGACTACACTTCCCCCACATTCTTCCCATTTTTTATATACAGCCAACTTGAAGTTGCTGTTGTTCTGATATATGAATGGCTTTACTGCCTTAATTATTTTTCCCATGACGAATTTTATTAATAGAGTCCATCAATAGTTGCTCTGAACTTTGTCTGATTGAATTCAAATGATCTTCCTTTGCAATGATTGTATCGGAATGAATCAAAGATACAGAAACATCACTTTTATAATATACCAACGAGTCTTTTTGTCCTAAGGCATTGAGCAAGAATACTTCACCTTGTCATAGATATTGCGTCCCCAACTAGGCTCATATCCAGCGTAAGAATAGATGTAATCAATGATTTTATTGTCTATTCCATGCTGAAATAGCTTATGTCGCAAGGCATAAGCTTGTAAGGCAGAACCAAAGTTCGGAACCCTATGCATTGTTATGATTCCTATCTTCATTATTATTTTATTTTAAAGATTCTTTTCAGTTTTGCGTAAGCTCTAAAAGGCTTGCCAAACAGAGCCAACACAAAATTCCATTGTTTCAGATTCAAATATATACGGTGCTCAAATAAATACATGACAAGGGAACTGACAGGTACTGGACGAGCGTTATCTTTCATCTGCCCTTCCGCCACAACTTCCAGTGGTTGTGACACTAGAGTAGCATTCTTCAAACTCTCAACTATCATTTTGCCTTTCTCTGTAAAAGTCACCAAGGCACTTACACCCTTCTCATCCTCCTTGTAGGTATTCCCCCATAAATCACCGATTCTGATATCTGCTGATGACTTATCGTATTTATACTTACATGCCTTTACACATTGTTCACCTAGGCAATAATGTCCCAAAAACATCTTGTAAAACCAATCACCTTGGGACATTCGGCTTTGTACGAAAGTTTTTTTTCCTTATTAACATATTATAAGAGTCATGCCAATTTACAGGCTGAGAACACTTATTACCATCCATCCCATCAGCCAGCTATCATGCCAGCCATAGCTGAATTTGTTCCTCCAACTGGCGTATGTTATTTGCCCTATAACAGGTTCCAACATTCTGATATAATTTTTCCAAGCGTGCATAGACGGAACACAATGGCAATAAAAATCCATCAATATGAAGTTGTCCTCACACCTGAACTTTCAGATGAGTCTTCTAAAAGAATCTATCTGGCAAGGTGTCCCCGTAACGAGGTACTTCTTTTTACGATCTATGTTCTTGAAAGCCTCAGTCGTATAGCTCTGGATGTACTTACTTCCTATAGAAGGAATCAATTCTTCCACTGTAGTTGCAATGTAGTGCTCCGCACGTTGATTCGTGATGTCATAGCGACAGCCTACAACATTATAGCCTTCTTGAAGAAGCTGCCTACCGATTTCAAAACCAATGCCGCCGCTTGAACATTTTTTCCGAACCTCCTCATCATCACTCCACGAAGCCCAAGCATGAATGCTCGTTGATTCCAAAGCCAACTCCTTATGGCTATACGCACAGACATCACGGCACAAACCACATTGAGTGCATTTGTTGGAATCTTTTATATAAGGTTCATAAAAGCCTTTCTTATTCAAACGGATTTGAATAATGTTGCGAGGACAGGCAGCCGCACATACTCCACAACCATAGCAGTTCTTTATATCTGATATATTATTCATCTATTTCACATTAAATAATATTCTTACCAAACTAAACTTAGGCAAAACTACAATTCCCAATAAAGGAATAAAAATCAACATGGAATCAAACAAAAGACCGGCAATTTTCCCTTCAAGCGCAAGCCTAGAATACACAAGCGTCTTAGAGAAAGAAAACATGTAATCTATACCATGTACAGACAGAAGCAACAAGCTCATTCTTCCAACATAAGCAAGCCAAGCCATTAGTTTATTATTTCCACATAGCCTACATATATAATAAATTACGCCACTAGCACATATTGCTGCCAATACATTTCCCAACCAATTTGGGAAATACAATGCATAAAAATATGGTTCTCCGATAAACATTCCAAATGCAACGAAACAAAGCATCAATAAGGAGCACCAAATTTTGCATTCACTCTTCTCGATATTCATATTATGCGCAATGTTGCCAACATAATAAAAAATAAGTGCAGCCATTCCATGCGCTAGATAAAAAGGAACATAATACTTACTTCCTATCATGACACTCAATACCGATAGACAAAATACTGCCCCCCCGAATAACCACTTATTTAAGATCATCCTTGATAGCGCATCATAAATAATACGACACCAAAACAAAGCCAACAAAAACCAAAGAGGACCATTTCCGCCATATCCTACCATGGCATCGCTACCAAACCATGCTGACGAAATGCCAATGGTTCCAAATATCACTTTTTCAGAAATGTCCATGGATAAGACCAAAGAAACAATCAACACAATTCCACAAGTAATAACGTAAGGAACCATCAAGCCACGAATCGACGATTCCAAGGATTTCTTCCATGGTTTGACATAAAAGAAATAGCCTGAGACCATAAAAAATAGCGGCATGTGCCACATATATATAAAGTGGTGCAAAAATTCTGGAATTACGCAATGTCCACATAGCATCGCAAGAATGGCAATGCCTTTCATCAAATCAAATGTGATATCTCTTTTTGCTCCCATACTTAAAATTTATATTTTTCAGCCAAAGGCTCAAATCCCATCTTTGGCAATAGCACTCTATTTACCCGATAGCTGTAACTCATTTCTTCAAATGACATAGCATCTTCTGTAGGTATCAGTAATTTGCCACAATCCAAATTATCTAGTACGTCCGACAGCCCATCACTATCATTTTGCTTCAGCTTGATTCCATATTTCCAATCATTGGAACATACGTCAGCACCACCCACATCAGTACTTATAACATAGCAACCTAATGCGGCAGCCTGACTATAAACATTGGCAAATCCTTCATGCCTAGCCGTTGCCAGTAACACTTTGGCCCGGTTATAATACTCAAACACAGTCTTGGCATCATAAATCATGCCTGTAAATATCAACTTATCCTTATGCTGAGGACATTCTTCGAAGAATTGGTCTATCACCTTTTGGAAGCCATCGCCCTCTTTTAGATCAAAGCTGCTCGTAATTGGACCAAGCATATAAATCTTCCAGTCCTTCAAGTCCACCTTTCGCAAGGCATTCAGAAGCATTTCGGTATTCTTCTGGTAGCAACCGATACGCCCTACACAAACCATGATGTTCTCCTTTTCCACAAAAGGCTTGCGCCTAAGGCCGTATGAGAGGAACTTCTCATCATCCAAACAAGGATAGAAATGAAGCAACCCTGTCCAATGCTTCCGCTGGCACAAGTCATCCATAAGATGATAAGCTGCGGTATTGGCGACTAGATAAGTGACGTGACGGAAAAAGTAGTCAGTCAGCTTATCCTTCACGTATCCAGCCAAGCCCCCAGAATAATGGAAGCCATTCTGGTTAAGTTCACGAGCTTGTGGCTCCTCCATATCACCAAAGACCACAACCTTTCCTTTTGGGTTTCGCTTCTGATAGAGGAAAGTCGCCAACATGTGAACGGCGCTGCTACCTGTGAGGAAGAGAACATCAATGTCTTTGGCATGTGTCAAGATTTCCTTCAAGAACACCTTCCATACATTCTTGTTCTTCGTCCGCTCAATAGCCACTCCCCGATGCACTTTCGGGATTTCTGTCTTACCCAAGTTTTGGGTATATAAATATTTGCACTCGCCTCCCAGTTCCTTACTTATATAATAAGGTATCAAGAAGATATCCTTGGAAAGGAACATTTCTTGGAATTGGTAGGCGTAGGCTAGAATTCGTATAGACTTATTCATTTCCATGGATAGTTTTTGATGTTCTTTGTTTTTTTTGCTTGTTTCTTTTCCTCTTTTTGAGGATCTACATAAGTGAAAGGTACACCGCAAATCGAACACTTATATCCCATCAAAAACAATCTAGAAACAACGTTTTTCAAAGAGACCTTACTAAAAAAGGGTATCGAAGGACGCTTGGTAGAATTTGGTTTTGCAATAACATAAACCACCTCATAGTCTTCTGCCCTGAAATTTGAAGATTCATCTAATTTACAAGCATCACTCAACTTATTGTTTATCTGCTTACGCAACTCCACATCTTTTAAACATTCTGCAGAAACAAGACCTTGATTGAACAAATGACTTAAAAGCGCCGACCCCTTAGCATTTTTAACATGTAAGAGTTTCTTGTCAGAAGTCAGAACATCACACACTTCAAATGAACTTCGACTTATGTGTATTAATTTCTTATCTAAAAGAAAATACTTTTCTTTATCAGAATCTACAAGTTTTTTATTATAAGCATCTTCCAATGGTACGTCATAATCAGGCAATGGAACAGAATATAGAGGCATCTCCTCATAAAAAGAATTAACTTCATTGACAAAGTCATTTTCTATGCAATACCATTGCCCCTCATTCAAAAAATATTGCTTATCTTTATAAGAAGCTTCTACATATAAGCACTTATAAACACTCCACGACATCAATTTTACTCCTTCGCTATTGTATGCATGAATTTTTCGAGACTTCAGGATCTCTAAAGAAACTTCCTTTCCTTCATTATTTACTAATTCATCATATAAAAGCTGAATATCAACATCTTCTAGAAAATCCTCTCGTCCAAATTTAAAATGGTCAACTTTTGCCCAATCAACAATATCAGGAATAGCTATTGTCATTTTGTCTAATAGATTCGAGTTGATGTTTGAAACAACCAAACTATTAAGCACTTCTATAAATGTTTTGTCTCGGATAACTAAAATTTTATCTATCCACTCAAAATATTGCTTATAATTTCCACTTTTATACTTCCTATAATACGTTTCTATTTCTCTACCAATAGTCTTATAAGTAGCAGAAGAAGAAAAAGACAAAGAATCACGACCAGAAATAGTACTATCTAACTCACCATCCTCAACTCGTCCTGTCACAGATTTCAGCAAGTCCTTATTAACATCGACATCGAAATTATCAATACCAGACAATGTGCTTGTTTGCATACGACTGTTGAGAAGAACTGACTCAAGACTACTCATATCAATACTTCTCATCTTATCCTTGTCTATTGCACTCAATGCTGTAAGTAAGCCGAAACGTTCTTCTATGAGACCAGAACGAATTAGGTTTCTTCCAAAGCCGAAAGGTATTGCAAAAATTCTATGTTCACCATCTATATCTTTTTCAAACAAGATGATAGCCGAAACAGATTTGCTGTGAAATGTTTCTCCTATGTTGATATTGTCATTGAAGAAAGATTCGATCCACTTGGGTTTGCGTGTCGGCATCAGTTTATAATATAGACGATACCCACTTTCTAATTGAATAGAATTCAAGCCTTCAATTAAGACTTTTTCTATATCAACGCCTTCTTTTATTAAAATTAAACTTAAATGTGTTTTTGCCATGCTTTATATATTAAAATTATACATACATCAAATATAGGGATTAACTTCTCCTCTTTATGATTTTACGAATTTTTGTAGTCACAGCACCTATGTCATCAATAGATTCTGGATGCAACACGTAAGTCATCATAATCTTTTCAAATGTTCCAGAGTTAAAAGAATCTTCTATCAATTTCTCTGCTCGCTCAGCCAATAACTCCACTCTAGTCAAATGACACACTTTGATTGTAAACTTTCCTTTGTCAGTTATTCCACGATATAATAATCCATCTATGATTTCTATATGCTCAAAATATTTATCTATATGAGGATTAACCCGTTGGCGGAATTAATTTAAGTTGAT
>FR893222.1 GCA_000436035.1 Prevotella sp. CAG:732
ACTCGTGACCTCCCAGGTGTTAAGGTATATTTGGAGCGTAAGGGCGAGTTGCCACAGGGTTTGGTATTCGGTCTCGCTGCCATCATCACTTATTACAAGGGTGGTGTTCGTGAGGACGGTGCTCCTATCCAGCCACAGGATGACCAGAAGATCATCGACAAGTTGACAGAGCTTTGGGCTACTGGCGATACTCAGAAGGTAGCTGAGGGCGTACTCGGCTTCGACTACATCTGGCATGAGAACTTGAACGAGACTGTTCCTGGCTTGACAGAGTTGGTTAAGAAGGACCTCGACCTCATCCAGGAGAAGGGTATGCTTGAGGCTGTCAAAACTATCTTGTAATAGTGAAAGGCTTCATATAAAAGTAAAAGATAAAAAGTAAAAGATAAGATGTGAAACGAACCAACAACGCAATGTTGATTCGACAAAAACAAAAAAAGGAAGAGGGTGAAAATCCTCTTCCTTTATTTTTGTTATTTACTGAACATTCGCTAGTTAACTTCTCGTATATGCGAAAGTTTAATTTCTATTCCTCGTGGCTTACAGTCTTGAATGTCAATTCCTCCTTGTTTGGATTCTTGCCGATGTTGATGGTGTCTCCCTTGTGGAGTGTGCCACCCAGTATCAACTCGCAGACGCCATCCTCTATGTAGGTTTGGATAGCTCTCTTCAGTGGACGGGCACCAAACTGAACGTCGTAACCCTTGGTTGCCACCAACTCCTTTGCCTTGTCGGAGATTTGAATCTTGTAACCCATCTCGTTCACACGCTTGAAGAGACCACGAAGCTCAATGTCGATGATTTGCTTGATGGCATCGAGATTCAACTGGTCGAATGTGATGATTTCATCGAGACGGTTCAAGAACTCAGGCGAGAACTGTTTGCTCAGGTTCTTTTGTATGATGCTGCGTGCATACTCCTTGTCCTTCTCGTTCATCATAGCTCCATTGATGCCTCCGGCATTGAAACCGATGCCGCTTCCGAACTCCTTCAACTGACGGGTTCCTGCATTGGATGTCATGATGATGACGGTGTTGCGGAAGTCTATCAATCTTCCGTTTCCATCGGTCAATCTACCTTCGTCCAATACTTGCAAGAGCATGTTATATACCTTGTCATGCGCTTTCTCAATCTCATCGAGCAAGATGATGGAGTATGGTTTGCGACGAACTTTCTCGGTCAACTGTCCACCTTCCTCGTAGCCTACATATCCCGGAGGCGCTCCGAGCAGGCGAGAGGTATTGAAACTCTCTGAGTACTCACTCATGTCCACACGAATCATGGCATCGCTGGAACCGAACATCTCTTCTGCCAGCTTCTTGGCGAGATAGGTCTTGCCGACACCCGTAGGACCCAAGAACATGAAGGCACCTATTGGATGGTTAGGGTCGCGAAGTCCCACACGATTGCGCTGGATGGCTTTCACCATCTTCTCTATGGCCTCGTCTTGGGCGATAACCTCTTTTTTCAAGGTTGCTGCCATATTCTTCAGTCGCTCGCCTTCCTGTTCTGCCATTCTCTGTACAGGTACACCTGACATACGACTGACAACGTCTGCCACATTGGCTACTGTCACAGGGATGCGGTCCTCATTCTCGGATTTTTGCCAAGACTTTCGATAGTCTTCCAACTGGCGTTCCAAGGCGAGTCCCTTGTCACGGAAGCTAGCTGCCAACTCGAAATTCTGGTTTTTGACAGCCTCGTGCTTCTTTTCGGCGATCAACTCGATTTCCTCCTGCAACTCGAGAATGCTGTCTGGCACTTCCACATTGGTGAGTCGAAGACGAGAGCCCACTTCGTCGATGACATCGATAGCCTTGTCTGGGAAGAATCGGTCGGTAATGTATCGAGCCGTCAATTTGACACATGCTTGCAATGCCTCGTCACTATAGCTGACACCATGGTGCTCCTCGTATCTGTCCTTGATATTTCTGAGGATTTGTAGTGTCTGCTCAGGAGTCGTTGGCTCCACGATGACTTTTTGGAATCTACGCTCCAAGGCACCATCTTTCTCGATGCTGTTGCGATACTCCTTGAGAGTTGTGGCGCCGATACATTGTACTGTGCCACGAGCCAAGGCTGGTTTCAGAATGTTGGCGGCATCCATCGTGCCACTGCCACTTCCGGCACCGATAAGAGTGTGAATCTCATCTATAAATATAATAATGTCAGGATTGTTCTCCAGCTCAGTGATGAGTCCTTTGATGCGCTCCTCAAACTGTCCACGGAACTTGGTGCCAGCTACGATGGAGGTGAGGTCTAGGTTGACAACCTTTTTGTTGAACAGAGCTGGTGAAGTCTGCTGTTTTACAATGAGTTGAGCCAGTCCCTCAGCAATGGCACTTTTGCCCACTCCCGGTTCGCCGATGAGGATAGGGTTGTTCTTCTTGCGACGGCCGATGATTTCGAGCACACGCTGTATTTCTTTCTCTCTGCCCACTACTGGGTCCAACTTTCCTTCCCTTGCGGCTTGAGTCAAGTCGGTGCTGAAGTGGTCGAGGATAGGAGTCTTGTTGTTGTTACGCAACTGTCCGTTGGTAGTGGTCCCTTTCTTTTGTGCAGACGATGTCGAAGAGGACGAATGTGCTTTGGCTTCGTTCTCGTTCATGAAAAAGTCATCGTCATCTACTTCGTCAGGGAAGGAGAAACCATCTACGAAGGTGGTGCGTCCTATTTTTCTCTGGATTTTCATGCTTATGATGTCTTTGTTAATATGCTTGTTACTACTTGAATTAAAATGGTGCCGTTTCCGGCTTTTTCGTTGCAAAAGTACAACAATTATTGCAATCAGCAAAACTTATGCCAACTTTTTCAGGAGGCAGCAAAACACAAAAAACGCTAAAATGGCGCATTTTTTGCCTCAGAAAGCATATTGTTAGAAAAAATAGTTGTACCTTTGTCGGTGATTCCGATATGCCAAAATCGCTTAGAACGCAAATAAATGCCCTTTTCGGCGATTTTCGCTCGAAAAAGGTGAGTTGAAAGCAATGGCATGCATCGGGATAGAATTTGGAAACTTAAATAATAACATTCATAATAAATGGACGAAAATCAAACACTTGATCATGATAGAATCATGAAAATCAACATCGAGGAGGAGATGAAGTCATCCTACATCGACTATTCCATGTCGGTGATTGTGGCTCGTGCCCTCCCAGATGTACGTGATGGTTTCAAGCCTGTGCACCGCCGTATTCTCTATGGTATGCTCGGTATTGGAAACACCAGTGACAAACCTTATAAGAAATGTGCGCGCGTAGTAGGTGAGGTGCTCGGTAAGTATCACCCACACGGCGACTCCTCTGTCTATGGTGCCCTCGTGCGCATGGGACAGGAGTGGAACATGCGTTACACATTGATTGATGGACAAGGTAACTTCGGTTCTGTCGATGGCGACTCTCCTGCTGCCATGCGTTATACTGAGTGCCGCCTCTCTAAGATGGGTGAGCACATCATGGACGACTTGGACAAGGAAACCGTCGATATGATGAACAACTTCGATGACACCCTCCAGGAACCTTCCGTGATGCCTACCAAGATTCCTAACCTCTTGGTGAATGGTGGTAACGGTATCGCCGTGGGTATGGCTACCAATATTCCTACCCACAACTTGCGTGAGGTCATCGATGGCTGCTGTGCTTACATCGACAATCCTGACATCGACACCGATGGCTTGATGAAATATATTCCGGCTCCAGACTTCCCTACAGGTGCTACCATCTATGGTATCCAGGGTGTGAAGGACGCTTACGAGACCGGTCGTGGTCGTATCGTGGTACGTGCTACTGCCGAGATCGAGAGTGGGGATGCTCACGACAAGATTGTCATCACAGAGATTCCTTACGGTGTCAACAAGGAGCAGCTCGTCATGGCTATCGCCGACCTCGCCAAGGAAGGCAAGGTAGATGGCATTGCCAATGTGAACGATGAGTCTGGTCGCCAGGGTATGCGTATCGTAGTGGATGTGAAGCGTGATGCCAATGCCAATGTGCTCTTGAACAAGCTCTTCAAGATGACTGCATTGCAGAGTTCTTTCTCTGTCAACTGCATCGCCTTGGTGAATGGTCGTCCTCGCTTGCTCTCCTTGAAGGAGTGCGTGAAGTACTTCGTGGAGCATCGTCATGATGTTACCATCCGTCGTACACAGTTCGACTTGAAGAAGGCGCAGGAGCGTGCCCACATCCTCGAAGGCTTGATCATCGCTTGCGATAACATCGACGAGGTGGTACATATCATTCGTGCCAGCAAGACTCCATCCGACGCTCAGCGTAACTTGGAGAAGCGTTTCGAACTCGATGAGATTCAGAGCAAGGCTATCGTGGATATGCGCTTGTCACAGTTGACAGGTCTGCGTCTGGAGCAGTTGCACAATGAATTTAACGAGTTGATGAAGACCATCGACTACTTGAATCAGATATTGAACGACCCTGAGCTTTGCAAGAAGGTGATGAAGGATGAGCTCAATGAGGTGAAGGAGAAGTATGGTGACGACCGTCGTACCATGATTAAGCCTGACGACCATGAGTTCAACCCAGAGGACTTCTATCCAAACGACCCAGTGGTTATCACAGTTAGCCACCTCGGATATATCAAGCGTACCGCTTTGTCTGAGTTCCGTGAGCAGGCTCGTGGTGGTGTTGGTGCCAAGGGCGCTCGTACCCGTGATAAGGACTTCACCGAGTACATCTATCCTGCTACTATGCACCAGACGATGCTCTTCTTCACCAAGAAGGGACGTTGCTACTGGCTCAAGTGCTATGAGATTCCTGAGGGCGACCGCAACTCTAAGGGACGTGCCATCCAGAACCTCCTCAACATCGAGAGCGATGACCAGGTGAACGCATTCCTCCGCTTGCGTGGTTTGAACGATGCCGAGTTCATCAACAATCACTATGTCGTATTCGCTACCAAGAATGGTACCGTGAAGAAGACTTGCTTGGAGGCATACTCTCGTCCACGTGCTAATGGTGTGAACGCCATCAACATCGTAGAGGGCGATGAGGTGGTAGATGTTCGCTTGACCAATGGTTGCAACGAGTTGATTATCGCCAACCGCAATGGTCGTGCCGTTCGATTCCATGAGAATCAGATTCGTACCATGGGACGTACCTCAACAGGTGTACGTGGTATGCGCCTCGATGAGGGCGACGATGCTGTTATTGGTATGATTGTGGTCAACAATGCTGAGACTGAGAACGTAATGGTTGTCAGTGAGCAGGGTTATGGCAAGCGCTCACAGGTATTGGATTATCGTGTAACCAACCGTGGTGCCAAGGGTGTGAAGACACTCAGCATCACTGATAAGACTGGTCGCCTGGTAGCCATCAAGAACGTGACCGACGACAACGACCTCATGATTATCAACCAGAGTGGAATCGTGATTCGTCTCGCCGTGGCAGATTGCCGTGTGATGGGTCGTGCTACTCAGGGCGTTCGCCTCATCAACTTGACCAAGAAGAACGATGTCATCGCTAGCGTATGTAAGGTGATGAGTTCCGAGCTTGAAGCCTCAGTAGAGGAAGAGAGCCGTGCAGCTTGGGCAAAGAAGAGCGAGGAAATCGAAGAAGACACCAAGGGTATCAACCCAGACGAGTTGAACGCTGAGGGCAACCCAAACGTGGATTTTGAGTAAAAGTAAGGTTTTCTTGAAAACGTACCCAACCGGGCGTTTTTCTTCCACCTTCATATAATATATAACGAAATGATTCGTTGTTAGAAATAAAATAAAAATAAACCTTTAAACAAGACGATATGAAAAAATTAATGATTGCAGCTATGATGGTACTCAGTGCCACATCAGCTTTCGCTGGTGACAGCGATGCTCTCAAGGCAGTGCTCAAGGCAAAGACATTTGCTGACGCTAAGAACTTGGTAGAGCAGAATCTCGGTTCTATGGCCAACGATGCTGAGAAGGCTAAGGCTTACAACCACTTGGTAGATCTCGCTATGAAGCAGTTCAACGACCAGCAGTCTATCCAGCAGATGAACCAAATCACCAAGAAGAACGATCCTGTGGATATGGTGGCAATGAACGAGGGTGCTTACAATGCGCTCATCGCTGCTCAGGAGTGCTATAAGTATGATCAGCTTCCTAACGCCAAGGGTAAGGTGGCTCCTAAGTATGATGGTAACAAGGACCGTGTATGGGGTGCTCGTATTCAGCTCGTCAATGCAGGTCAGGATGCTGCTCAGAAGAGCCAGGCAGAGAACGTATTGAAGTACTGGGGTACTTTCCTCGATACAGAAAACGCTCCTATGTTCGATAGCAAGGCTAAGGAAAAGGAGAGTGAGAAGGAGTATCTCGGTCAGGTAGCTCTCTTCGCAGCTCGCTATGCTTACCAGGCAAAGGATATGGCTCGTTGTGAGAAATATTGCGACATGGCAATGAAGGACGAGTCTCAGAAGAAAGATGCGCTCAACTTGAAGCTTTACACCATGAAGGAAGGCTTGAAGACTCACGCAGACTCTTTGGCATACGTTGACAAGTTGAAGGGTCTTTATGCTCAGGATGCTTCTAATGAGGTTATCCTCGACAACTTGAATGGTATGTATTCTTCTTTGAAGATGAAGAAGGAGCAGCTTTCTCTTCTTGAGTCAGCAGTTTCTGCTAATCCAAAGAATTTCGTAGCTCTCGCAGATTTAGGTATGTATTACATCAGCGAGAACGATGCAGACAAGGCTATCAAGTACTTGAAGGAGGCTTTGACAGTTCAGCCAGAGAACGTTGTCGTTATGACATACCTCGGTGCTTGCCTTAACGTAAAGGCTGCTAACTTGCAGGATCCTAACGGTCGCAAGGTCGTTTACCAGGAGTCTATCAAGCACCTTGACAAGGCTAAGGAGCTTGACCCACAGAAGGCTCAGGCTAACTGGGGCTACAACCGCTACCAGGCTTACTATGGCTACTATGGTCCTAACGCACCTGAGACCAAGCAGGCAGAGGAGGAGAGTAAGTAATATCAACTTCATCATATAAAAAAGAGGCTGGACGTGCAATATGTCCAGCCTCTTTTGCTTCATCCAATTTTCTTTCTGATATGATTTATGGATTAACGACGTTAATCGGATTTCCTTCTATAAACGCTTTGACATTAGCGGCAACCTGACGATTGAGACGTGTGCGAGCCTCCAAAGTTGCCCAAGCAATATGTGGAGTAATGAACGCATTCTTCTCCTTGAAGAGTGGATTGTCTTTTGATGGTGGCTCTTGCGCCATGACATCAGCACCGTAAGCGCCAATGATACCATCGTGAAGTGCTTGAGCTACAGCATCTTCGTCAACTAAAGGACCACGACCTGTATTGATCAAGATAGCAGATGCTTTCATCTTAGCCAAACTCTCGGCATTGATGAAATGATAGGTATCATCTGATAGTGGGCTATGAAGGGATAGAATATCAGAAACAGCCAATAAACCATCCTTGTTAACCTTTGTTATCCAATCTGGTAAGTCGCTGGCATTCTTGCTAGTTAGCGCATAAACATCCATACCAAAGTCACGTGCGATGGTAGCGACTTTCATACCAATATTGCCAAGTCCCATGATACCGATGTTTTTGCCGGCTAGTTCCATGAGAGGTGTGTCCCAATAACAGAAATCCTTGTTGTATGCCCAACGCTCATTGCGGTTTTCCTGTGTATAATGTTCAACTCGGTTGGTAATGGCAAGTATCAAAGCGAAGGTCATCTGCGCGACGCTGTCTGTGCTATATGCAGGAATATTCGTTACAACAATACCTTGACGCTTTGCAGCCTCGATGTCAACGACATTGTAGCCTGTGGCTTGGATGCCGATATATTTTAATTTTGGAAGTTGTGCCAAAGTCTCAGCGTCCATCTGAACCTTGTTGATCAAAATGATGTCAGCATCCTTGGCACGTTCAATCTTTTCATCATCATTCGTTCTTGGGTAAACTGTCACGTTGCCCAGTTGCTCCAACAAATCCCAGTTGAGGTCACCGGGATTGGAAGCATATCCATCTAAAATAACTATGTTCATCATTCTAATATATTTTTGTTTGTATTTTTGTTATGAATTTAAAACGTCTCATTTTTTGCGTTTTCTTGGCAAAGGTACGGATTTTCTCTGAATTTCGCAAAAATGGCAGATTAAATTTATGCTAAAACCTACTTTCATTTAGTAAGGGACATTATGATAAATAAGACCTGAAAAGATAAAAGTGAAGGCTAATATGCTAACCTCCACCTCTTAGTTGCGCTATCCAAAGTCCCAAGAAAGTCAAAGCGCCATTCAGCATCAACAACTCGTAACCGAACTTATAACCAGTGAGACTTTGGGTTGTCAAATCTAGTGCTAAACAGATGAGCGGACTTGCTACTGCTATGTATGGTGTCCATTTGTCATTTGCCGGCTTTGTAGTGAGCAAACTATATGCGAACAGACCTAATAGCGGTCCATATGTGTAAGAGCAAAGAATGTAGATAGCATCTATGACGCTGGTCGAATTGAGTGCTTTGAATGCTATGATAAAAAGCATGAAGACAACTGCAACCATCAGATGCACTCTCTTTCTCAACCGCTCGTTCTTTGGTTTACCTAAGATATCGACACAAAGACTTGTCGTGATGGCAGTCATAGCTGAATCAGCACTGGAGAAACTAGCTGCCACTATTCCTATCGTAAAGAAAATCACCACTATATTCCCCATATATCCCGATGCAGCAAACATCGGTAGTAAATCATCAGGAGCCTCTGGTATAGGCATTCCCTGTTTCTGAGCCAATAAAATCAAGAGAACGCCGAGTGATAGAAAGAGCAAATTGGCTGGCACGAAGGCAAATCCGTAGGTACACATATCTTTCTGGGCATCCTTCAAGGTCTTGCAAGTTAGATTCTTCTGCATCATATCTTGATCTAGTCCTGTCATCACTATCACTACAAATATACCGCTAAGGAATTGCTTCCAAAAGTTTTGTTTTGATACCCAATCGTCGAAGACAAAGATGCGGGAATGTGTATGAGAGCTGATAGCTTGATAGGCTTCTGAGAAGTTCATGTCAAGCTGTTGCATTACATAATATATAATAAGGAGAAGAGCAAGAAACATACAGGTGGTCTGGAAGGAGTCTGTCCATACCAAAGTCTTGATGCCGCCTTTTCTTGTGTAGAGCCATATCAAGAGCACCATGGCAGGAACGGTGACAAAGAACGGAATCCCTACTCCATCCAATACAAATCGCTGGAGGATAATGCACACGACAAAGAAGCGAACGGCGGCTCCTGTCATCTTAGACAGAAGGAAGAACGATGCACCTGTCTTATAGGAACGAATGCCCAAACGATGTTGAAGATAACTATAGATGGTGGTGAGATTGAATTTATAATAGACTGGCAGCAAGAGAAAAGCCACCAAGAAATAGCCTACTATAAAGCCTAGGCACATCTGAAGGTAAGTCATGTCACTCTTAATTACCATACCTGGCACACTGACAAAGGTGATGCCACTGATGGAAGCCCCCACCATGCCAAAAGCCACCATATACCAAGGCGAGCGACGATCGGCACGATAGAACGTGTTGTTGTTCGCCTTGCGAGATGTCATTTTGCTGAAAAGAAGCAAAATGCAGAAATATATCAAAATAGTAATAAGGATTGTCATATCTTATATTTATTCTTATGTTTTGCTTTTGTTGGAACACCATGGAAAGTATGACCTATGCTTGGTGTATAGGTTCTGCCAGCACTAGCTCCTCCACAATATTCTGCCCACCGAGAGCGGATGCGATCTACATAGTCAGCAGTCTCCGTACCTCTCATATATCCGCTTTTCACCACAGGGTCGTGATAGAAAGCTGGATTGCTCAGGCGAAGCACGTATTCTCTCACCTCACCCCAGTTGTGAGCATTGCCTCCATGTTTGCGAGTGAGTGCCATAGCATCCCGGATATGGTGGAAACCGCCATTGTAGGCTGCAAGAGCGAAAAGAATGCGTTGACCAGGGTCGCCGACATCCGAGAAATGACCTTGAAGTTCTGCCATATATCGGGCAGCGGCTGCTATGTTAGCCTCTGGCTGATGAATGGCTTCCATCGGCAAACCGAGATGAGCTGCTGTGGAAGGCATAATCTGCATCAGTCCACAAGCACCTGCCCAAGACCTTGCCTTTGGGTCGAAGCAACTCTCTTGATAGCATTGCGCTGCCATCAACCTCCAGTCCATTCTAGCAGAGGGAGCATAGCGTTGGAAATAGCCATCATAGTTGGAGATGACACCCTTCGAACGATTCAAGAAGGATGAATAGACATGGCGCTGGATACTGCGGGTGGAGAGCAGGAAGGATTCCTCCTGTTTCATCTGAGCTATCATCTGAGGTTTGAACCAACTATTGAGGGAATCTGCCAAACTCTTGTTGCCACCGACTACAGCCCATTGGGTCTTCGTACTATCTGGGGTTACGCCACAGAAGAGCAAGTTCCCTTTCGTCTCCTTTCTCGGAAGAGGAACGGCGATGACATCTCCCTCGCCTTTCTGCAACTTGCTAATCATTTCTGCCGTATCCTTACATTCCTCGACACGCAGCGACACACCAATCTTTTGGGCGAATTTCTCACACAGGAGATACTGGAGACCCATGCCATGGTTGTGGTAATTATAATAGGTGGTAGGTCCGTTGACAGTGAGCATAATCATCTCACCATTTGAGACAATGTCATCGTATGAAAAACCCTTGTCGGAGGAAACGACGGTGTCGTTAGCGGATTCCCCTCCCACTTGGGCTCCCCATGGAGTCATCTCTGGTTGTTCCTTCTTGGAAGAGCAACCAATCAATGCAAAAACTGCAAATAATACTAATAAATATACTTTATTCATGTTTCGGGTTACAAAATTACATATTTTTTTGGATATTCAAGCAAAAAGCAGTACTTTTGCAATGATTTTTAATCAAAATGAAGAAATATGTTACGAATAGCAGTACAATCGAAGGGTCGTCTTTTCGATGACACCATGAATTTACTATCAGAGGCAGACATCAAGGTCAGTGCCTCTAAGCGCACTCTTTTGGTGCAGTCATCCAACTTCCCACTGGAAGTTCTCTATCTCCGTGATGATGATATTCCACAGAGTGTGGCAAGTGGAGTTGCCGACATCGGTATTGTTGGCGAGAATGAGTTTGTAGAGCGTGGCGAAAATGCCCAGATCATCGATCGACTGGGATTTAGCAAGTGCCGTTTGAGCCTTGCCATTCCAAAGAAGATTGATTATCCTGGCTTGAAGTGGTTCGATGGCAAGAAGATTGCCACTTCTTATCCTAACATCCTCCGCAACTTCATGAAGAAGAACGGCATCAATGCCGATATCCACGTTATCACTGGTTCTGTGGAGATTAGTCCAGGTATTGGACTAGCAGATGGTATCTTTGACATCGTCAGCTCTGGTTCTACTCTTATCAGCAACAATCTTGCTGAGGTTGAGGTGGTGATGAAGAGTGAGGCCTTGCTCATCGGCAACTGGAATATGGACGAGGAGAAACATCAGATTCTTAACGAGATGCTCTTCCGTTTCGAGGCAGTTCGCTCTGCACAAGACAAGAAGTATGTGATGATGAATGCTCCTAAGGACAAGGTAGAGCAGATTACAGAGGTTTTGCCTGGCATCAAGAGTCCTACTATCATCCCATTGGCTGACGAGGCTTGGTGCTCTATCCATACGGTTTTGGATGAGAAGAGATTCTGGGAAATCATCGGTAAGTTGAAGGAACTCGGTGCACAAGGCATCTTGGTAACTCCTATTGAGAAGATGATATTATAATAATGTATAGTGTTACGACTAGACATTAAGCATAAATAACTAAACTTGAATGAAGGAATGAAGGTAATGAAGTATCCTGCAAAGGAAGAATGGGGTAAGCTCGTAGAGCGCCCACACCTCGATGTATCGCAGCTCAACGCTACGGTAGAAGGTGTTCTCAATGATGTGAAGAACAATGGCGACGCTGCCGTCAAGCATTACGAGGAGAAATTCGACCATGCCCATCTTAGCGCCTTGGCTGTGACCGAGGCAGAAATCGAAGAGGCAGAAGGGTTGATTTCTCCAGAATTGAAACATGCGCTAGAGCTAGCCCATCATAATATTGCCACATTCCATCAAAGCCAGAAATTTGAAGGTGAGAAAGTTGAGACTGCTCCTGGTGTCACCTGTTGGCAGAAGAGTGTAGCCATTGAGAAGGTGGGCCTTTATATCCCAGGCGGTACCGCCCCACTCTTTTCTACCGTACTGATGCTTGCTACTCCTGCCAAGATTGCAGGATGCAAGGAGATAGTTCTCTGTACTCCTCCTAATGCTGAGGGAAAGGTAAACCCTGCCATTCTTATGGCGGCAAAGATCGCTGGCGTCAGCAAGATTTTCAAGGCTGGTGGTGTCCAGGCTATCGGCGCGATGGCTTATGGCACAGAGAGTGTTCCTAAGGTCTATAAGATATTCGGTCCAGGCAATCAATACGTGATGGCTGCTAAACAACATGTTTCTTTACACGATGTAGCGATTGATATGCCTGCCGGACCATCGGAAGTCTGCGTCATTGCTGATGAGACCAGCAACCCTGTATTTGTAGCTGCCGACCTCCTATCGCAGGCGGAGCACGGACTCGACTCACAAGTCTTCCTCATCAGTACTTCGGAAGACATCATAGAGAAGGTACAAGCAGAGGTGGCTCGTCAACTGGCAGTTTTGCCTCGTTTGGCAATGGCCACGAAGTCACTCGACAATTCCAAGTTTGTACTCGTACATGACTATGACGAGGCTATCCAACTGAGCAACACGTATGCTCCTGAGCACTTGATTATCGCCACCAAGAACTATGATGAGTTGGCAGAGAAGGTTGTCAATGCAGGCAGTGTCTTCTTGGGCGAATATGCTTGCGAGAGTGCTGGCGATTATGCGAGTGGCACCAACCACACCTTGCCTACTCATGGTTATGCCTTGGCTTACAATGGCGTAAACCTTGATAGTTACAATCGTAAGATTACTTTCCAGCATCTCACAGCAGAAGGCATCAAGAGCATAGGAGATGCAGTGGTGACTATGGCAGAGAACGAGCAATTGGAGGCCCATGCCAATGCCATGCGCTTGAGAGTGAAAGAGGTGAAGTGAAATGCGTCAAGCGATTCATTTCTAAAGACTAACAACTTTAAAATCATCTTCAAATGAAAGAATTGAAAGACTTGTGCCGTGCGAATATTTGGAATTTAGCTCCATATAGTTGCGCACGCACTGAATTTAGCGGAAAGAGTGCCAGTGTGTTTCTTGATGCTAATGAGAATCCATATAATGAACCCTTCAATCGTTATCCCGATCCTTTCCAGACGGAAGTGAAGGTTGCTTTGAGCAAAATCAAGAACGTGCCTGTGGAGAATATCTTCCTAGGCAATGGTAGCGACGAGGCGATTGATTTGGTGTATCGAGTGTTCTGTAATCCAGGAATTGACAATGTGGTAGCCATTGCTCCTACTTACGGTATGTATGAGGTGTGTGCTGATGTCAATGATGTCGAATATCGCTCCGTGTTACTCGATGAGCAATTCCAAATTACGGCAGAGAAATTACTGGCAGCATGTGATGACCAGACCAAGGTAATTTGGATTTGTAGCCCCAACAACCCAACTGGCAATCTGATCAATCCAGAGGCGATCGTGGGTGTATTGCAGAAGTTTGATGGCATTGTAGTTGTGGATGAGGCATATAGCGATTTCGCTAACATACAGCCATTCCGCTCTTACTTGTCCAAGTTCCCTAACCTCATTGTGCTGAATACAATGAGCAAGGCTTGGGGTTGTGCCGGATTACGATTGGGTATGGCGTTTGCCAGCAAAGCCATCATCGACTTATTTAATAAGGTGAAGTATCCATACAACATCAATATCCTTACTCAGCAACATGCTTTGGAATCTCTCAAGGATCCATACCAAGTGGATGAATGGGTGAAGATTCTTTTGCAAGAAAGAGCGAAAGTTATCTCGGCCTTTCTCGACTTGCCGATTTGCGAAAAGGTGTATCCAACGGAAGCTAACTTCTTTTTGGCAAAGATGACAGATGCCCAAGCCATCTATGATTATTTGGTTGATAAGGGTATCATCGTTCGCAATCGCAACAAGGTTCAACTTTGCGGTAATTGCCTACGTATCACCATCGGCAAGAAGAGTGAGAATATAGAATTGCTCGCTGCATTGAGACAATATGGAGAATAAGTTTTCTCTTGAATATAAAAGTAAAGGGGACAAGTTTTTTCAACTTGCCCCCTTCTCTTTTTTCTACATGCAACTCGTTACGCCAAAGGCGGTGCCGAGAGCAGTGAGTACTGTGATGAGAAACTGAATGATGTTCTTCCAAACGTTTTTCTTGATTGTCATAGTGGTATTAATTTAATGTATAATTGATAATGAATAATGTATAATTAGGCTAGCGCCGTTGCGGCTTGCTAGCGTTTCTTTAGTGGTT
>FR893223.1 GCA_000436035.1 Prevotella sp. CAG:732
GAAGTACTACGAGGGATTTGCTGTTAACTGCATCCGTGATACCTACTTGAAGGATCACGAGGCTCCTGAGGATTGTGAGTACTACCTCTGCGGACCTCCAATGTTGATCAAGACAGTGACTGATTACTTGGATTCTCTTGGAGTTGATCCTGAGAGTATCATGTACGATAACTTCGGGTAATACGTTGTTACCCCATGAATAAAATAAAAAGCCGTTGGATGATTCCAACGGTTTTTTTGTTTATGGGGGATGGTGGTGAAATGCAAAAATGTGCAAGAAATTTTCTTCTTCTTAGCAGATCTCTGCGATGAAGTACCTCGGAAATAATACATGGATGAATAAATCCTGACAAAACGAAAAGTGGGGTAGGGAAGCGTTTTTTGCTTCCTTACCCCACTTTGATTTTTACCTAACTAGGAAAAAAATCATGCCTAGTTAGGCGTGAAATTTTACCTAGTTAGGCGCAAAAAAATCCCTAGCCTTGCAGAAATGTATGCTTGGAGATTTATTTTTACATTATCTCAAGTCCACAATCTCAGCCTTAGGAAAGTCCTTGCTGTTGAAGACGAAGGTGCTGTTGGAAATACTCTTCGCCTTGAAGTTGCTTACCGTAATGGTACTCCAAGTATTGCCTTGACGCATCTTGATCTGAGAAGGGATATAACTCTTCTTGTCGATGGTGAGAATCAACTCCTGCACCGTGCGCTTCTTGTTCTGTGCCACCAAGCGAACCTTATAGTTGCTGCCTATGGTCTTCATCGTGGAAGTATAGCCCGTCTTGTAGATGTTGATGAAGGTGTATGGATTCATGGACATCTGCTGTGCCTGGGTAGGATTGCTCACGTTTACCTCGTTGGTCTTCTTCATGTAGGTCCACTGCGTCTTGCCGTCGTACCATACCGTGGCTTGAGCGGTGCGGGCATTAAACTTGTTGCCCTTGATGGCGATGGTGCCGCTGGCGGAACCATACTTCGGACTCGACATGCTGAAGTTGGCACTGGCGCCACTCTTGTTGCCAATCACCTTGGCGGTCTTATCTAATACTCGTTGAGCGGTCTGTGCGAAGGCTCCAAGACTCAGAACAGCCATGAAAGCCAGTAAAATCATTTTTTTCATCTTCGTATCTTTTTAAAATTATCTTTTCATGCTACTAAGATGCAAAGGTAGCATGAAAAGTTTAATATTTGTCGATTCTTTAAGAAATCTTAGCCTCTTTAAGCCTCGTTTAATGTCTAGCTTCTGAGTTGTGCCAACAGGTTGTTGAGCTGATTCTCGTCTTGGAGCAATACCTCACGAGGCTTGCTTCCTTGCGCTGCTCCCACGATGCCAGCGGCTTCGAGCTGGTCCATCAAGCGTCCAGCCCTGTTGTAGCCGATACTGAAGCGGCGCTGTATCATACTCGTACTTCCTTGTTGGGAGAGGACGATGGCGTGGGCTGCCTCCTCGAAGTATGGGTCGAGGTTACGGGCATCTACGCTGCCACCGCTTCCTGTGCCGTCGCCATCATTGGCTGGCTCTGGCAACTCCAAAGGTTCGATAGGACCAGGCTGACTGGAGATGTACTCGTTGATGCGCTCAATCTCTGGCGTGTCAACGAAGGCACACTGTACACGCACAGGCTCATTGCCATTGAGGTAGAGCATATCACCTCGTCCGATGAGTTGGTTGGCACCGGTGCGGTCCAAGATGGTCTTGGAGTCGATGGCTGAGGTCACCTTGAAGGCGATACGTCCAGGGAAGTTCGCCTTGATGTTACCCGTGATGATGGTCGTGGTAGGACGCTGGGTGGCGATGATCATGTGGATGCCGACCGCACGTGCCAACTGGGCGATACGTGCGATAGGAAGCTCCACTTCCTTGCCTGCTGTCATAATCAAGTCACCAAACTCATCGATGATGACTACGATGTATGGCATGTACTCGTGTCCGTCGGTCAACTTCAACTTATGGTTGATGTACTTCTGGTTGTATTCCTTGATGTTTCTTGCTCCCGCCTTCTTCAACAGGTCATAACGAGAGTCCATCAGCACGCAGAGGCTGTTGAGTGTTCTTACCACCTTGGTGACATCGGTGATGATAGGCTCCTCTTCGTCAGAGACGGCAGCCATGAAGTGGTTGGCAATGCGGGAATAAACGCTGAACTCCACCTTCTTCGGGTCGATGAGCACCAGTTTCAACTCGTTTGGATGCTTCTTATATAATAAAGAGGTGATGATGGCGTTCAGACCTACAGACTTACCTTGACCGGTGGCACCAGCCACGAGCAAGTGTGGTATCTTGGCAAGATCGACCATAAATACCTCGTTGGTAATCGTCTTACCCAATGCCACAGGCAGTTCCATCTTAGTCTCCTGGAACTTCTTGGAGTTCAAGATGCTCTCCATGCTCACGATGTTTGCCTTGGCGTTTGGTACCTCGATACCGATGGTGCCCTTGCCTGGGATAGGAGCGATGATACGGATACCCAAGGCTGCAAGGCTCAAGGCGATGTCATCCTCCAGGTTCTTGATCTTGGAGATGCGAACACCCTCCGCTGGTTGAATCTCGTAGAGCGTGATGGTAGGACCTACGGTGGCACGGATGGTCTTGATTTGCACGCCAAAGTTGCCGAGCACCTCGATGATGCGGTTCTTGTTGGCTATCTGCTCCTCCTCGTCGATGTAAGCGCCGTTGTCCTCATACTTCTTCAGCAAGTCGAGGGTAGGGTATTTGTATCTGGTAAATGGTTCCTTCGGATTGATTGGCGTATTGAGCAACTCGGTGTCATTCACCGTGTTGCGTGTGGCCTGTTCCTCGCTGGCAGCCACGGCGATGTCCATTCCGATATGTTGCGATGCCAATTCGGCAGCCTCTTTCTCCTTAGCCTCAGCCTCGGCTCTCTCGTTGCGGAGTCGGCGCTGTTGGTCGAGGAAGGATTCTTCCTGGTTGTTCTCTTCTGTGCCGGCTGCAGGTCCTTCACTCTGAGGCTCAGCCGGTTGTGGCTCTTCAGCCTTGACTTCCCCTACAGGGTTGACATCGAGGTCGATGACTTGGGCTGGCTCAGGGTCCTTGAACTCTTGTGGCTCAGGTTCTTCCTCCTTGGCGATTGGTTCGGTGGCGATAGGACCATTAGCAGCATTGGCGTAAGCCTGTGCGATGGCATCGTCCTCAGGCTGCGTCTCTTCATCCTTGCCATGGTTGGTAATCTCGAAATGTACCTTGCTGGTGATATATCCCACAGGGTTGAGTGCCTTTCGGATGATGGTGATGGTCTCCGTGGTGAGATAGGTGAGGAAGGCGATGGCTGTGAAGAGGAGGATGGCGGTAAGACCTGGCGTACCGACCACGTTCTCCAAGTTCTGCACGATGAAGACACCATGCTGTCCACCTGGATTGTAAATCAAGCTACCCATGAGAGGGGTCAGGAACTTGGTGAATGTGACGGATGTCCATACCATCACGATCATCGTGCTCAGGAACCACTTCCACAAGTTGATCTTGTAGGCGTGCATCAGTTGCAGTCCACATAGAATAAAGAATACAGGTAGGAGGAATGATGGCAAGCCAAAGTTGGCGTAGATGAGCCAATAGGATATGATGGCTCCAATGGAGCCGCAATAATTCTGGAATTGGTGGTCACTGTTGGTCCATTCACCGGCTCTCATCTCGTCGAGGATACTCTGGTCGAGATAGCCAGTACTGAGATACGATGCCATAGCGATAATGACTAGCACGGAGATGGTGACCAATGCTAATCCCAGGAAAAAATCAGTGACTGTATTGTTGAAAATATATTGTAAACCAATAGCCTCGCTGAAAGTTTTGGCTTTCTTTTCTGTCTTCTTCTTTGCCATTTTTGCTTAGTTTGTGTTGTTTATCTTGCAAAAGTAGCTAAAATAATTGAAAAAGCAGCTATCTTTAGTGCTAATTTTTCTAATTTTATTTAGAAATGCTCCCAATATTTGGTTAATTCATATAATAATTGTACTTTTGCATATTGAAATCATAAATTAATAATGAAAACAATTTTCAAGAAGTTCGACAAACGAACAATCGTTACATTGCCAAGAGTAACCTTTCCCGGTGTGATCAAGGTCATAGAAAATGAGGAAGATGCCGAGGCGGCTGTCGATTTTTTGCTCAGCCAAGAGATTCTCGGTGTAGATACGGAGACACGCCCTTCTTTCAAGAAAGGTGTGGCGTTTATCGTGGCTTTGCTCCAAGTGAGCACATTGGATGTATGCTATCTCTTCCGACTCAACAAGTTGGGATTGTCGCCATCTGTCATCCGACTGTTGACCGACAAGAAAGTGCCTAAGATAGGACTCTCCTGGCACGACGACTTGTTGCAGCTCCATAAGAGAGGCGAGTTTGAGCCAGGATTGTTCATCGACATTCAAGACATATCCTCCGATTTCGGTATTCTCGACCTCAGCTTGCAGAAGTTGTACGCCAATCTCTTCGGACAGAAGATCAGCAAGTCGCAGCGACTCACCAACTGGGAGGCTTCCGAGTTGCGCCCTGCCCAGATCGTGTATGCCGCTACCGATGCGTGGGCTTGCATCAACCTCTACAATGAGTTGCAGCGACTGATGGAGACTCGCGATTATGTCTTCGTCGAGCCTGTGCAGCCTGAACCAGTTGAAACGGCACCTGTAGCAGAAGGGGCTCAAGCAGAGGACAACGCCCATGATGGCGAGCTGGCTGAGGCTAACGCATAGTTGCAAACAAAAAAGGTAAAGAAACTCTTGCAGACCAAAAAGACAAAGAAATTCTTGCAGACAGAAAAAGGCAAAAGAAACAAAGTAACATCGACTATATATTATATGTATAAGAAAATATACTTAAAAAGAGGTAAGGAGGAGTCGCTGAAGAGATTCCATCCATGGATTTTCTCAGGTGCCATCAACAAGATGGACGAGGGCATCGAGGAAGGCGAAATCGTGCGCGTCATCACATCGGGTGGTGACTTCATCGCCGTGGGACATTATCAGATCGGTTCCATCGCTGTACGTGTGCTCTCATTCCGCGACATCGAGATTGATGGCGAGTTTTGGCGCTCTCGCTTGGAGTCTGCGCTCCGTATGCGCATCTCCGTGGGCGTAGCCGACAATCCTGCCAACAATACTTATCGCTTGGTGCATGGCGAGGGCGACAACTTGCCAGGCTTGGTCATCGACTGCTATGGCGAGACTGCCGTGATGCAGGCTCATAGTGTGGGCATGCACGTGTATCGCCAGGAAATCGCTGAGGCCCTCAAGGACGTGATGGGCGACCGCATCAAGAACATCTACTACAAGAGCGAGACCACCTTGCCATTCAAGGCTGACTTACGTCAGGAGAATGGTTTCATCATCGGTGGCGATGCCGACAATGTGGCGATGGAAAATGGACTGAAATTCCATATCGACTGGTTGAGAGGCCAGAAGACCGGCTTCTTCGTTGACCAGCGTGACAACCGCTCCCTTTTGGAGCAATATGCCAAGGGCAAGAGCGTGCTCAACATGTTCTGCTATACCGGCGGTTTCTCCGTCTATGCGATGAGAGGCAATGCCGAGAAGGTACACTCCGTGGATAGCAGTGCCAAGGCCATCGAACTGACCAATGAGAACATCGCGCTCAACTTCCCTGGTGACAAGCGTCATGAGGCATTCTGCGAGGATGCCTTCAAGTATCTCGATGAGCACGACCAGCAGTACGACCTCATCATCCTCGACCCACCTGCATTCGCTAAGCACAGAGCAGCATTGCATAATGCTTTGAAGGGATATACCCGATTGAATGTCAAGGGATTGCAGCGCATCAAGCATGGCGGCATTCTCTTCACTTTCAGTTGCTCGCAGGTGGTTACCAAGGACAACTTCCGCAATGCCGTCTTCACAGCGGCTGCACAGGCAGGAAGAAAGGTGAGAATCTTGCACCAGCTCCACCAGCCAGTGGATCATCCTATCAATATCTACCACCCAGAGGGCGAATACCTCAAGGGATTGGTGCTCTATGTAGAATAAGGAGAAATCAAGATGAGAAAAACAACCCTGATCGTATTGGTCGTCTTGGCAGGTTTGCTGTCGATGGTCGGTTGTGGCGACTCCCAGAAGAGCCAGGTGCTGTCGAAGGCAGAGAAAGCCCGACTGGACAGCATCGACAAGGCATCTTTCAAGGTGGGAGTGATGCCGACGCTCGACTGTCTGCCTCTCTTCGTGGCAGAAGACTACCACCTTTTCGATACCTTGGGAGTCACCGTCCACTTGAAGGGCTATACCGCCCAGATGGACTGTGATACAGCCTTGGAGCGAGGAAGGGTGGAAGGTTCAATCACCGACTTGGTGAGAGCGGAACGACTGGTGAAGCGAGGCACAGCCTTGAGTTATCCGATAGCCACCAATACCTATTGGCAGCTCATCACCAACCGCCGTTCACGTATCTCGGAACTGAAGCAGCTCTCCGACAAGATGATAGCCATCACCCGTTATTCCGCCACCGACTATCTCGCCACCTTGGCGATAGATAGCGCCAAGACGAAATATGACGTGTATCGTGTGCAAATCAATGACGTGAGAATCCGCTTGAAGATGTTGCTCAACAATGAGATGGATGCCGTTCTCTTGACAGAGCCACAGGCAACGAAGGCTAGGGTAGAGAAGCATCCTGTATTGATGGACAGCCGTGACAAGAACATTCATTTCGGCGTGTTTGCTTTCCGTGACAAGGCGCTGAAGTCGCCAGAGAGGAAGAAGCAGATGCAACTGTTCCTCAAGGCATATAATATGGCAGTGGATAGCATCAACAAGAATGGTTGTGCTTATTATTCCGAACTGTTGAGAAAGTATTGTGACGTTGACACTGTAACCGTGAAAGCCTTGCCACGCCTTCGCTTCCAGCATGCAGCAAACCCCAAGCAATCAGACATTATAAAAGCAATAAAATAAAGCAAGACAATGGACCAAGTTCATGATAAAGAAATGGTGGAAATCCAAAAGGCATTAGATAGTGGAAAACTCAAAAAGTATTTCACTTTGTCTATAGATTACTTGCGCAAGAATTCGGATGGCGGAGGTGACCTTATTGACATGGTGGAAGATACCTTGAGAAACTATCAGATGATGATGGATTGCTTCAAGAAGGGTGTGGATGACCCACAACGTAGCAATTTGTTGGCCCAAATTGCGGATACTGCATTTCAGTTGTATCTCTATATGCAAATGATAGATGCCATTCAAAATGATGCCACCTTAGCGGCAGCTCACAAGAGAAGCTTGTCTTTTGATTTCTTTTCTTGTGTCGATTATTTGAAAAAACATCAGTATGATGAGGAGAGCATCAGCAAGGTGTTTTCTGCTATTCTCATTACTCCTCTGTTGCCAGATGACGTGGCGCAACTTTTGGCGGAATTCATGATCGATCCCGACTCACCTCGTAGGGTGAGTGCTGTTCTCATCTCTGCCATCATGCTGTCGAGCCTCTGCGTTGATGATCGTAGTAAGATCAAATGCTTACTTTACGTTTACGCCAATTCTAAAGACGTTTATATTCGTGAACGTGCCTTGATAGCTTGGGTGTTTAGTGTAAGTGCTGCAAAACATGCCGATTACTTCAATAATCCGGATGCAATAAAGACTTTCGTAGAGGAATTTCCTGATACAGTGCAAGAACTGTATGAGATGCAGAAGCAGGTCATCTATTGTATGGATGCTGAAAAAGATGCCTCTGAGGTGAGCAAGACCATCATGGAAAATATGCCAACCAAGGACATGATGCGTGACTTGAAAGGCGACTTGGATGACTTCTCCATGGATGAGATCTTATATCCAGAGAAGGAAGAGGAGGCGATGGAGCGCTTTGAGCAGAGCGTCGAGAAGATGATCAAGATGCAAAAGCAAGGCAGTGACATCTATTTCGATGGCTTCTCCAAGATGAAGAGTTTCTCTTTCTTCCATTCGCTTTACAACTGGTTCATGCCTTTCTATGGCGGTCATCATTCGTTGGATAAGCTGCGTGGCATGTTGGGCAATGATACCTTCTTGAAAAATTTGGAGAAGTCGCATACTTTCTGCGATGGCGATAAGTATAGTTTCTGCTTTGGCGTGGAGACAACTCTCAAGTCTCACATGCAGGTGCTCAAACCTTTGTTGGAGGAGTCCTTCATGTTCACTCGTGAAGACTTGGAAGGAGAGCCAGAAACTAATCCTTGTATGGTAAGGAGAATGTTGCTTCAGGACTTGTTCCGTTTCTTCAAGGTTTCTCCTTTCAAGAAAACTTTCACCAATGTGTTTAGTGAGGAGGAAGGTTCGCCTGCCTTCTTCTTGGGTAATAAGGTGTTTGCGGAAATCGGCAACAACCAGAAGATGAGGATGAAAATCTGCAACTTCTTGTGCAAGAGAAAGGATTATAAGCGTATGTGGTCTTTCATCTCAAAGGAAACTGAAAACCCAGAAGAGTTGTTTATGGCTTCTCTTTATTATATCTATGGCAAGAATAATTATAGACAAGCGCTCGCTTGTCTGAAGGAAATCCCTATGGAGGGCAAGTTGGAGCAACCTCTGCACAAAGCCTTTGCCAAATGCTACTTTGAACAAAAGAAATATGAGGCGGCATTGGAGCAGTTTGCTAAGTTGTTCGAGGCAAAGCCTACTGACTCATTGCACTTTAAGATGGCTTATTGTATGCTGAAGTGCAATCGTGTGGAAGAGGCAATGGCCATCTTGTATGAGCTCAATTACAAGAATCCGAAGGATACTTTGGTCTTGCGTGCCTTGGGTTGGGGGAATATGCTCAGACGTAAATATGATGAGGCAAAGAATCACTATGAACAGTTGAAATCTCTTTGTGAGGAAGATACCTCTTTGTACAGTGTTGAGGATACTTACAATTATGGCTTGTGTCTTTGGTTGCAGAAGAAAATACAAGACGCTTGTCTTATTTTTGCTTCGTATGTATCCGCTTCCAAGACTGATGAAGACCATCTTATCGACAAGTTGATAGAAGACCGTGAGGTGCTGAAGCTAGAAGAGCTCTCTCCGTTTGATATAAGTTTGATGGGTGACTGTGTCGCTTCGATGCTTCATGAATAGTCGCTTCTCTACTTCCCCTAATAATAAATAATGTATTATGCCAGATAATAGAAGAAATAACAATAGAAAGGGTTCGGCGCCCATCGACCCCAACTTCGCTCATGTTCAGCCACAGGCGGTCGAACTGGAGCGAGTGGTGCTCGGTGCGTTGATGGTCGATTCTGATGCGTTCTCCATTGTCTCGGAGATTCTGAAACCGGAAACCTTCTACGAACCTCGTCATCAAAAGATATATGAGGCGATTCGTCAGATGAACATGGACGAGCGACCTGTCGATGTCTTGACGCTCAATGATGAACTCACCAAGATGGGAGAGATTCAGAACGTGGGTGGCGCTGAGTATCTGATGGAAATCTCCATGCAGGTGGCTTCCGCTGCCCATATCGAGTCGCACGCCCGTATCTTGGCGCAGAAGTATTTGGCTCGCCAACTCATCCATTATGCTGGCGACATCGAGACGCAAGCTTTCGACGAGAGCGTAGATGTCGATCAGTTGATGCAACAGGCAGAGGGTAACTTGTTTACCATCTCGCAGAGCAATATGAAACAGGACTATACGCAAGTGGCTCCTGTTGTGCATGAGGCGGTCGATATCCTTCAGCGTGCTGCCAGCAACAAGAGCGGTCTTACGGGTATTCCTACGGGATATACGGGTATGGATGAGATGACTTCTGGGTGGCAGGCTTCCGACCTTGTCATCATTGCGGGACGTCCTGCCATGGGTAAGACCTCTTTCGCCTTGAGTATCGCCAAGAACGTGGCTGTCGATTACAATGTTCCTGTCGGCTTCTTCTCTCTAGAAATGAACAATGTCCAGTTGGTCAACCGTTTGATAAGCAATGTGTGCGAGATCTCTGGACATAAGATATTGAATGGTCAGCTCGACCCTTCGGATTGGAAAAAGTTGGATAGCCGAATTGGTCAACTGACTTCTGCGCCTATCTTTGTGGATGATACGCCGGGTCTGTCTATCTTCGAACTGAGAACCAAGGCACGCCGTCTCGTGCGTGAGAAAGGTGTCAAGCTCATCATGATCGACTACCTTCAGTTGATGAATGCGCAGGGCATGAAGTTCGGTAGCCGTCAGGAGGAGGTTTCTACCATCTCTCGTTCCTTGAAGGGTTTGGCGAAGGAGTTGAATATCCCAGTGCTGGCGCTTTCTCAGTTGAGTCGTAACGTGGAGAACCGTGAGGGCTTGGATGGAAAGCGACCACAGTTGAGCGATCTCCGTGAGTCGGGAGCCATCGAGCAGGATGCCGATATGGTGCTCTTCGTGCATCGTCCGGAGTATTACCACATCTATCAGGATGAGAAGGGTAACGACCTGCACGGCATGGCGCAGATCATCATCGCCAAGCACCGTAAAGGTTCCACCGGTGATGTGCTCCTCAACTTCCGTGGAGAATATACTCGCTTCCAGGATCCACAAGAGGCGGCTGCAGCGGCGGCTATTGCCGAACGTGGCGAGGGTGGTATCGTTTCTTCTCGTATGAATGGCGGTGGCGACCCTCTTCCTCCACCTCCACCAGGCGTAGATGGACCACTTCCGTTCTAAAATTGCACAAGACTTACGGATTTGTGCTAGGAAAAGGACGAAAAATGCAAATTTGTTAGCTTTTGTATTAAAAAAGTTATAATTTGTTTGTTTATGTCCGAGAAAAGTGCTACCTTTGCAAGCGATTAAAAAATAAAGCAATGACAATTGAAACTTTGAACATACTAAGCATTATTATTAGTATTCGACTACAGAGCGTGGGCGGAAGTGATAAGGTGTGTGTGTAGTTCATGGTGCATGATAAATTCAGCCTTTCCACTTCCGTATAGAAGTGCGAAAGGCTTTTTTGTTAGAAATCTCGGTTGAGGCTAATGAGTAAATATAAAAACATATATAAGATATGAGTGACAGATTATTTATTTTTGACACGACACTTCGTGATGGTGAACAGGTTCCTGGTTGTCAGTTGAACACAGTAGAGAAGATTCAAGTGGCTAAGCAGTTGGAACAGCTAGGTGTTGATGTCATCGAAGCAGGCTTCCCTATTTCTAGTCCTGGTGACTTCAACTCGGTGGTTGAGATTTCCAAGGCGGTGACATGGCCTACCATCTGCGCTTTGACACGTGCAGTGGAGAAGGACATCGATTGTGCGGCTGAAGCTTTGCAATATGCTAAGCACAAACGTATTCATACGGGTATCGGTACCAGCGATAGCCACATCAAATATAAGTTCAATTCCACTCGTGAGGAAATCATCGAGCGTGCTGTGGCTGCCGTGAAGTATGCCAAGAAGTACGTGGAGGATGTGGAGTTCTACGCTGAGGATGCGGGTCGTACCGATAATGAGTATCTCGCTCGTGTGGTAGAGGCTGTTGTCAAGGCTGGTGCTACTGTGGTCAATATTCCTGATACCACTGGCTATTGCTTGCCAGATGAGTATGGTGCCAAGATCAAGTACTTGATGGAGCATGTGGATGGCATCGAGAATGCTCGACTCTCTACCCACTGTCACAACGACCTCGGTATGGCTACCGCCAATACCTTGCAGGGTGTGCTCAACGGTGCACGTCAGGTGGAGGTGACCATCAATGGTATCGGTGAACGTGCTGGTAACACCTCTTTGGAGGAAATTGCCATGATTCTGAAATGTCACAAGGGTGTCAATATCGACACCAACATCAATACAACCAAGATTGTACCTACTTCTCGTATGGTGAGCAGCTTGATGAACATGCCTGTTCAACCTAACAAGGCTATCGTGGGTCGCAACGCCTTCGCTCACTCTTCTGGTATCCATCAGGATGGTGTCTTGAAGAATGTTCAGACCTATGAGATCATCGACCCTAAGGATGTAGGTTTGGAAGACAATGCCATCGTATTGACAGCTCGTTCTGGTCGTGCTGCCTTGAAATATCGCTTGAGTGTGAACGGCGTGGAAATCAAGGACGAGGAGAAGCTCGACAAGATTTACAAGAAGTTCCTCCAGTTGGCAGACAAGAAGAAAGAGGTAACCGACGAGGATATCTTGATGCTCGCTGGTGCCGACTCTGCCGACAAGCATGGCGTGACACTCGACTACTTGCAGGTTACTACAGGCAAGGGCGTGAAGAGTGTGGCTAGCATCGGCCTCGACATCGCCGGTCAGAAGTTTGAGGAGGCTTCCTCTGGCAATGGTCCTGTGGATGCAGCTATCCGTGCGTTGAAGAAGATTATCCAGAAGGAGATGAACCTGAAGGAATTTACCATCCAGGCTATCGACAAGGGTTCTGACGATGTCGGTAAGGTACACATGCAGGTGGAATATGATGGACATCTCTACTATGGTTTCGGTGCCGACACGGATATCGTAACCGCTTCTGTAGAGGCTTACATCGATTGTATCAACAAGTTTAAAATTAGATAAGTTAAATAGGGAATTACTTCCCCCAATATGATAAAACAGATATGAATACATTATTCGACAAGATTTGGGACAAGCATGTTGTCCAGATTGTAGAGGATGGTCCTACTCAGCTTTACATCGACCGTCTTTACTGTCATGAAGTTACATCACCACAGGCTTTCGCTGGAATGCGTGCTCGCGGACTCAAGATGTTCCGCCCAGACCAGATTTTCTGTATGCCTGACCACAATACTCCAACCCACGATCAGGACAAACCTATCGAGGATCCTATCTCTAAGAAGCAGGTGGACACCTTGGCTAAGAACACTGCCGACTTCGGTGTCACTCACTTTGCGATGAATACCAAGGACAATGGTATCATCCACGTAGTAGGTCCAGAGAAGGGACTTTCTCTCCCAGGTATGACCATCGTGTGTGGTGACTCTCATACATCTACCCACGGAGCTATGGGTGCCGTAGCTTTCGGTATCGGTACATCCGAGGTAGAGATGGTGATGGCTTCACAATGTATTCTCCAGAGTAAGCCAAAGTCTATGCGCATCAGCATCAACGGCAAGTTGGGCAAGGGAGTGACTGCTAAGGATGTGGCTCTTTATTTGATGAGTCAGCTCACTACTTCTGGTGCTACAGGTTACTTCGTAGAGTACAGTGGCGATGTCGTGAAGGATATGAGCATGGAAGGTCGTCTTACCCTCTGCAACCTCTCTATCGAGATGGGTGCCCGTGGTGGTTTTGTGGCTCCTGATGAGACTACTTTCGAGTATATCAAGGGTCGTGAATATGCACCTAAGGGTGAGGATTGGGATAAGGCTGTGGCATACTGGAAGACCTTGAAGAGTGGCGATGACGCTGTCTTCGACAAAGAGTTGACATTCGATGCTGCTGACATCGAGCCTCGTATCACTTACGGTACCAACCCTGGTATGGGTATCGGTATCACCGAGAGCATTCCTGCTTTGGATCAGATTCCAGAGGAAGAGCAGGCTGGTTTCAAGAAGAGCCTCAACTATATGGGCTTCCAGCCAGGTGAGAAGTTGGAGGGTCATCCTATCGACTATGTATTCTTGGGCGCATGTACCAATGGCCGTATCGAGGACTTCCGTGCCTTTGCTTCTATCGTTAAAGGAAAAAAGAAGGCTGAGGGCGTAACTGCTTGGCTTGTACCAGGTTCTTGGTTGGTAGATAAACAAATACGTGAAGAGGGTATCGACAAGATTGTAGAGGCTGCTGGTTTCGAGATTCGTCAGCCAGGATGCTCTGCTTGCTTGGCGATGAACGATGATAAGATTCCTGCAGGCAAGTACTCAGTTAGTACTTCCAACCGTAACTTC
The DNA here is from genome assembly GCA_000436035.1 of Prevotella sp. CAG:732. Lineage (GTDB taxonomy): Bacteria > Bacteroidota > Bacteroidia > Bacteroidales > Bacteroidaceae > Prevotella. Next base: position 13,781 of record FR893223.1, read on the forward strand.
GAGGGTCGTCAGGGACCAGGTTCTCGCACCATCCTTGCTAGTCCATATGTAGCAGCTGCTGCCGCTATCACTGGCAAGATCACCGACCCAAGAGAGTTTATGTAAATGATAAATAATAAATGATAATGTACAAATAACATCGTACAGTTATGAAACAGAAATTCAATGTAATCACATCAAGCTGCATTCCTCTTCCATTGGAGAATGTAGATACCGACCAGATAATTCCAGCTCGTTTCCTCAAGGCAATCGACAAAGAGGGTATGGGCGACAACCTCTTCCGTGACTGGCGTTACAATGCCGACGGAACTCCAAAGCCAGACTTCGTGATGAACGACCCTTCTTATAGCGGTGTCATCCTCGTGGCAGGCAAGAACTTCGGTTCTGGTTCTTCTCGTGAGCACGCAGCATGGGCTATTGCAGGTGCCGGCTTCCGTGTGGTCATCAGCTCTTTCTTCGCTGATATTCACAAGAACAATGAGTTGAACAACCTTGTGTTGCCAGTTGTAGTCAGCGAGGAATTCCTCAAGGAACTCTTCGAGAGCATCGACAAGGATCACAAAACCGAGGTGAAAGTAGATCTTCCTAACCAGACGGTAACCAACCTCGCAACAGGTCACAGCGAGCACTTCGACATCAATGGCTACAAGAAGCACTGCTTGGAGAATGGTCTTGATGATGTTGACTTCCTCGTTCAGAACCGTGACAAGGTAGAGGCTTGGGAAGCGAAAAATAAATAAGGGAATTATGAAGATTGGTGAAAAGAGAGAGAGTTCTCGTTTGAGGGAGATTGAAATCATGGACTCGACGCTGCGTGACGGCGAACAGACCAATGGTGTGTCTTTTCTCCCTCACGAGAAGTTGATGATAGCAAGGATGTTGCTGCACGACATCAATGTGGATCGCATTGAGGTGGCTTCGGCACGTGTTTCGGAAGGCGAAAAGGATGCTGTCGCTCGAATTTGCCGATATGCCAAGACCATTGGCAAACTCGATAGCGTGGAGGTGCTGGGGTTCGTTGATGTCAACAAGAGCGTGGATTGGATCGCTGAGTGTGGCGGTCACGTCATCAACCTCTTGGCGAAAGGTAGCTACAAGCACTGCACCCAACAGTTGAAGATGTCGCCAGAGGAACACTTGGGACACATCAAGAAAACTATCAATTACGCCTTGGAGAAGGGCTTTACTGTCAATCTCTATCTGGAGGATTGGTCGAGTGGTATGAGAGACTCCCGTGACTATCTCTTCGGTATGATGGATGAGTTGGTGAAGTTGCCTATCAAGCGTTTCCTCCTGCCTGATACACTCGGTATCTTGAACCCATTGGAGTGTGTGGAATATATGAGATTGATGGTTCGCCGTTATCCTGACAGTCATTTCGACTTCCATGCGCACAACGATTACGACTTGGCAGTGAGCAATTCATTGGCTGCCGTGTTGAGTGGTGCCAAGGGACTTCACGTCACTGTCAACGGACTGGGTGAGCGTTGTGGTAATGCACCGCTTGCCAGTGTTCAAGTGATTCTGAAGGATATGTTCCATGCCAAGACCAATATCAAGGAAGACCGTCTCAACGATGTGTCTCGATTGGTGGAGGGATACAGTGGTATCGCCGTGGCTCCAAATACACCTGTGGTAGGTGACAATGTCTTCACGCAGGTGGCTGGTGTTCATGCCGATGGTGACAACAAGGACAAACTTTATTGCAACGACTTGATGCCTGAGCGATTCGGACGCCATCGTGAGTATGCTTTGGGTAAAAATTCTGGTAAGGCAAACATCATCCAAAACCTCAATGAATTGGGGTTGGAGTTGACACCTGAGCAGACCAAGGCGGTGACCAAGCGTATCACAGAACTTGGCGATCGCAAGGAATTGGTGACCCAGGACGACCTGCCATATATCGTGAGCGATGTCTTGAAGCATGGCGCTCCAGAAGACAAGGTGAAGTTGGTAAGCTACATGGTTTCTACTTCCTACGGTCTGAAACCTATCGCCAGCGTGAAGGTGGAGATAGATGGCAAGGAGTACGAGGACCAGAGCACAGGTGATGGTCAGTATGATGCTTTCGTAAAAGCCTTGCGCAATATATATAAGGTAAAACTTGGCAGAACCTTCCCATTGCTTGACAACTATCAGGTGAGCATTCCACCAGGTGGTCGTACCGATGCGCTCGTTCAGACCGTCATCACTTGGCGTGAGGACAATCGTATCTGGCGTACCAGAGGACTGGATGCCGACCAGACGGAAGCAGCCATCAAGGCTACCCTCAAGATGATCAATATGTACGAGGCAGATGAGAGCGATGAACAGCCTACGTCTCCTCGTAATCTTGACATGGAGTAAGGACAATTTCCTGCTCAGAAGCATAGGGTAGGAGAAATGGCCAGCTCATTAAACATTAAACAATGAACATTAAACAATATAACAACGATGAAATTAAACATTGCAGTTCTCGCCGGTGATGGTATCGGACCAGAGATTATGAAGCAGGGCGTTGCAGTTATGCAGGCCATTGCAGAGAAGTTTAATCACGAGTTTACTTACAATGAGGCTATCTGCGGTGCTCACGCTATCGATGAGGTAGGTGATCCATTCCCAGAGGAGACTTTCAAGACTTGTATGGATGCCGATGCAGTGCTCTTCGCTGCCGTAGGTGACCCACGTTTTGACAACAATCCGACAGCCAAGGTTCGTCCAGAGCAGGGCTTGTTGGCTATGCGTAAGAAGTTGGGCTTGTTCGCCAATGTCCGTCCAGTAGCTACTTTCGATTGCTTGCTTCACAAGAGTCCTTTGAAGGATGAGCTTTTGAAGGGTGCAGACTTCGTGGTTATCCGTGAGTTGACTGGTGGTATGTACTTCGGTGAGAAGTATCAAGATAATGACAAGGCTTACGATACAGACATCTATACTCGTCCAGAGATTGAACGTATATTGAAGGTTGCCTTCGAGTATGCGATGAAGCGCAATAAGCATTTGACAGTTGTTGACAAGGCTAACGTACTCGCTTCTTCTCGTTTGTGGCGTCAGATTGCCAAGGAGATGGAGCCTCAGTATCCAGAGGTGAACGTAGATTACATGTTTATTGACAACGCTTCTATGCGTGTCTTGACAGAGCCTACCTTCTTTGATGTCATCGTAACAGAGAACACATTTGGCGACATCTTGACCGATGAGACTTCTTGTATTACCGGTTCTATGGGCTTGCAGCCATCTAGCTCTCTCGGTGAGCATACACCATTGTTTGAGCCAGTTCACGGCTCTTGGCCTCAGGCAGCAGGTAAGAACCTCGCCAACCCTGTAGCTCAGATTCTTTCTGCAGCGATGCTCTTGGAGCACTTCGGATTGAACGAGGAGGGTGCTTTGATTCGCAAGGCAGTTGACGCATCACTCGATGCCAACGTTCGTACTCCTGAGATTCAGGTAGAGGGTGGCGCTGAGTATGGTACAACCCAAGTTGGTGAGTGGATTGTCAACTGGATTAAGAATGCATAAAAAGAAACTTTTTATATATTAAGACTTGAGGTCCTCCTAGAGGATCGATGGTTTTTTGTAAGACGTGGGGAGAAACGCCGTGATGGTCTTTCTCCTCGATATGAAGAGGGAACACCGTGATGGTATTCCCTCTTTTTTTTTGGGGGGTAAAATACCTTTCATCCTCTTTTGGAAACAGCCCTGAGTTTTCAAAAGTTTCTTAAATAAAGAAAATAACTCTCATTTTTAATATTATTTAGATAGCTATTTTCGTGTATGTGAGCCTAATTGATTACTTTTGCGTTTGATTTAGCGGTCAGCACTACGTTTGAGTGTGACATTTTGCTACTTATCAATGGAAATAACGTAAAAACAATATCATTATGGCAGAAGCTATAGACATTCGAGAACTTAACATTCGAATTGAACAACAAAGTCAGTTCGTTACCAATTTGGTAATGGGCATGAACAAGGTCATCGTAGGTCAGAAGCACCTCGTTGACTGTCTCTTGATAGGTTTGCTCTCTGATGGACATATCCTCTTGGAAGGTGTCCCAGGACTTGCCAAAACCCTCGCAATCAAAACACTGTCACAGTTGATCAGTGCCGATTATAGCCGAATACAGTTTACTCCAGACTTGTTGCCTGCCGATGTGGTGGGTACACAAATCTATTCCCAGAAGGATGAGGCTTTCCACGTCAAGAAGGGACCTGTCTTTGCCAACTTCGTTTTGGCAGATGAGATCAACCGTGCTCCAGCCAAGGTACAGAGTGCTTTGTTGGAGGCGATGCAAGAACATCAGGTTACCATCGGTGAGCAAACATTCAAGTTGCCTAACCCATTCTTGGTGATGGCTACCCAGAACCCAATCGAGCAAGAGGGAACCTATCAGTTGCCTGAGGCACAGGTCGATCGTTTCTTGCTCAAGGTCGTCATCGACTATCCTTCTTTGGAGGAGGAGAAGTTGATTATTCGTGAAAACATCCAGGGCAGCATGCCTACTGTGACACCGGTTACTACAGCTGATGAGATTTTGAAGTCTCGCAGCATAGTCAACGAGGTGTATATCGACGAGAAGATAGAGCAGTATATCGCCGACATTGTCTTTGCTTCTCGTTATCCAGAGCGTTATGGCTTGGGCGACTTGAAGGGTATGATCACCTTTGGTGGTAGTCCACGTGCCAGCATCTCGCTTGCGAAGGCTGCTCGTGCATATGCTTTCATCAAGCATCGTGGCTATGTCATCCCAGAGGATGTTCGTGCCGTGGCACACGACGTGCTTCGCCATCGTATCGGTCTCTCTTATGAGGCTGAGGCTAGTGAGGTGACAAGCGAGGAAATCGTGAGCCGTATTATCAATAAGGTGGAAGTGCCTTGATAAATAATAAATGATAAATATTAAATGAAAAATCAGAGATGGTAACATCTGATTTGCATTTATGATTTATAATTTCTAATTTATAATTTAAATTGGATACACAAGATATCTTAAAGAAAGTTCGAAAGATCGAGATCAAGACTCGCGGTCTGAGCCAGAACATCTTTGCCGGTCAGTACCATTCCGCCTTCAAGGGTAGGGGTATGGCTTTCGCAGAGGTGAGGGAATACCAATATGGCGATGACGTGCGTGACATCGACTGGAACGTGACGGCTCGCTTCCATCGTCCCTTCGTCAAGGTGTTTGAGGAGGAGCGAGAACTGACTGTGATGTTGTTGGTCGATGTCAGTGGTTCGCTCGATTTTGGTACCAGTCGCCAAATGAAGAGAGATTTGGCGACGGAGATTGCCGCAACCCTGGCTTTCAGTGCCATCCAGAACAATGATAAGATTGGTGTCATCTTCTTCTCTGATAGAATTGAGAAGTACATCCCACCTAAGAAGGGACGCAAGCATATCCTCTACATCATCCGAGAGATGCTTGATTTCCATCCCGAGAGCCAGCGCACGGATATTGGCGTGGCATTGGAATACTTCACTCGTGTGATGAAGCGACATTGTACTGCCTTCATCATCAGTGACTTCTATGACAACAAGGATTACAGGCATCCTCTTCAGATAGCCAACCAAAAGCACGATGTCGTTGCCATCCAGGTGTATGACCCTCGTGCCAAGTCCTTGCCTGATGTGGGATTGCTGAAGGTTCGGGATGCCGAGACGGGGCATGAGATGTATATCGACACCAGTAGCAAGAAGTTGCGAATGTCACATGCTCAAAACTGGCATACTCGTGAGAATCAGTTGCGTGATACCTTCGCCAAAAGCAAGGTGGATTGGACTTCCATCGCTACGAATGAGGACTTCTCCAAGTCGCTCCTCGTACTCTTCAAGCAAAGAGCATGATGGTGTTAGAACTTGACCGTACTCTATTTAATGGGTGAGCTTTTGAAAAGCTTCATTTAATATGTTAGATTGTAAAATGAGATTGAGACACAATATTTTTCATCTTTGTCGTGCAACGTTCCTATTGGTGATGGCATGGTTGTCAACCTCTGTTTCTGCTCAGACGGTGGAACAGAAGTTGGACTCCCTCCAGCTGCTGATAGGTCAGCAGACGACCTTGCATCTCTCCGTGAGTGCGCAGAAGGGTCAGAAGATAGTGATGCCTTCTTTCCAACCCTCACAGCAGTTGATTCCTGGTGTCGAGGTGGTGGAGGAAAGTCATGGTGATACCATCGAATTGGGTGGACAACGCATCTTGGTGAGAAGAGACTATGTGTTGACTTCCTTCGATGAGAATGTCTATGCCATACCTGCCCTCAAGGTCAAGGTGAATGGCAAGGATTACCAAGGCAATCCCTTGGCATTGAAAGTTTTGACCGTACCTGTTGACACCGTTCATCCCAATCAGTTCTATCCTCCCAAGGATGTTCAAGACAATCCTTTCCTATGGAGTGAGTGGAGCGGTATCTTTTGGTTGAGCATATTGATGCTACTGCTCTGTGGCTCATTTTATTATCTCTTGATGCGCTTGCGTCAAAACAAACCGATTGTTATCAGCTTCCGCATCGTGAAGAGAGTGCCTGCCCACGAGAAAGCATTGAGTGAGATCAATGTCATCAAGCAGCAACGCACCGAGAATCATGAGTCTCAGAAAGAATACTATACTCGTCTTACCGACACGCTTCGTGAGTACATCGTAAACCGATTCGGTTTCAATGCCATGGAGATGACGAGCGGTGAGATCATTCATCGTCTGCAAGATGCAGGCGACCCGAAGATGATTGACGAGTTGAAGCAACTCTTCCGCACCGCCGACTTGGTGAAGTTTGCCAAGTACGAGACGCTGATCAATGAGAATGATGCCAACCTCGTGAACGCCATCAACTTCATCGACCAGACCAAGACGGATGAGGTGCCAGTGGAAGAGAAGATCGCTCCATCTCTGACCGTGCAAGACAAGAAGACGCAAGGTCAGCGCAAGTTCCTCAAGACATTGTTGTGGGTGAGCGGACTGTTGGTAGTGGCTATCATCTTGTATGTTATCTATGAAGTCTATACCCTTGTCGGCTAGACTTTCAGGCTGTTTAAAAGAATGTAATCATGGAATTTGCAAGTAAAGGATATTTTCTGCTGCTTCTCCTGTTGATACCTTATATATTATGGTATTTCCTCTACAGGAAGAAGAATGAGCCAACTATGCGTATGAGCGATACTCGTCAGTATCTCTATGCGCCGAAGAGCTTGCGTGTGCGCTTGATTCACCTGCCGATGCTGCTGAGATGCGTATGCTACGTGCTCATCGTCTGTGCGATGGCTCGTCCGCAGACTCATCATTCATGGGACAACAAGACGGTGGAGGGTATCGACATTATGTTGGCGATGGATGTCTCTACCTCTATGTTGGCAGAGGATTTGAAGCCGAACCGTATTGAGGCAGCCAAGGATGTGGCTCACGAGTTTATCTCAGGTCGTCCTAATGATAATATTGGTTTGACCATCTTTGCAGGTGAGGCATTCACCCAATGCCCGATGACAACCGACCATTCGAGTCTTCTTCGCTTGTTGCAAGATACTCGTACTGATATTGCTGCTCGCCAACTCATCCAGGATGGTACCGCAGTGGGTATGGGCTTGGCAAATGCCGTCAGCCGACTCAAGAACTCCAAGTCGAAGAGCAAGGTGGTTATCCTCCTGACGGATGGTAGTAACAACATGGGCGACCTTTCGCCTATGACTGCAGCCGAAATTGCTAAGAGTCTCGGTATCAGAGTCTATACCATCGGCGTGGGAACCAATAAGGTGGCTCCTTATCCAGTGCCAGTGGCTGGTGGTGTGCAATACATCAACATCCCTGTGGAGATAGACACGAAGACCTTGAAGGACATCGCCCAAACGACAGATGGCAACTTCTATCGCGCGACCAGTACGGCAGAGTTGAAACAGATTTATCGTGACATAGATAAATTGGAGAAAACCAAGATGAACGTGAAGCATTATGCCAAGCGTTATGAGGCATATCAACCATTCGTGTTGGTAGCCTTGGTGATTCTCCTTTTGGAGATTCTATTGCGCCTCACATGGTTCCGCAGAATACCGTGATGATTTCTACTTTCGCAAGGAATTGTCTATCGGTAGAAGGATTTGATTATATATAAAAAATGACATAAGGCTCTTACGAGCATTTCACAATTAGAAGAAAAGATGTTTAGATTTGAAGATCCTATATTTCTCTGGTTGCTCTGGGTCTTGCCAGTTTTGGTATTGGTGAGATTCATTGGGTGGAGGAGAAGAAAAGCCAAACTGAAGAAACTCGGCGACCCAGAGCTTCTCAAGCAGTTGGTGCCTGGTATTTCAAAATATCGTCCTACTACGAAATTCTGTCTGCTGTTGGCGGCCCTCGGTCTCTTGATCGTCATGTTGGCTCGTCCGCAGATGGGTAGCAAGATTTCCCACGACAAGCGTCAAGGCATCGAGACCATCATCTGCTTTGATATCTCCAACTCAATGTTGGCAGAGGATGTCGTTCCATCTCGTCTCGACAAGAGCAAGATGCTGATAGAGAATCTTGTAGATAACTTTACCAATGATAAGATAGGTCTGATTGTCTTCGCTGGCGATGCCTTTGTGCAGTTGCCTATCACGAGCGACTACGTTTCTGCCAAGATGTTCCTTCAGAACATTACCCCAGACTTGATTCAGACGCAAGGCACCAACATCGGTGCTGCGATAGACTTGGCTACAAAGAGCTTCACCCAACAGTCGAATGTAGGTCGTGCCATCGTCGTTATCACGGATGGTGAAAACCACGAACCGGGTGCTGCAGAGGCTGCGGCTGCTGCCAAGAAGAAGGGCATCAATGTCTTTATCTTGGGTATCGGTAACACCCTAGGCGCTCCTATCCCTATGGGAGATGGTAGTTATATGAAGGATCATTCTGGCAATACGGTGATGACAGCATTAAATGAGAATATGTGTAAGGAATTGGCACAGGCTGGTAGCGGTCAGTATATCCATGTCGATAATACCAGCGATGCCGAGAAATTGCTGAACGATGACTTGGCTAAGTTGCAGAAAGGTGATACCACCTCTGTCATCTATAGTGAATACGATGAACAGTTCCAGGCTGTAGGCATCTTGGTCATCCTCCTGCTCATCCTAGAGATTTGTATCTTGGAGGTCAAGAACCCATTCTTGCGCAACGTCAAGTTCTTCGGCAAGCGATTGGGAGGTGCCCGCGCCAGCATCAAGAATGGTGGTATTGTGGATGGAGCCTTGAAGAGCATCTTGCTCGCCGTCTTCCTTTTCGGAGCAATGGGAAGCATGCAGGCTCAGAACGACCGTGCTTTCATCCGACAGGGCAACAAGGCATATCGTACCCAGAAATGGGCACAAGCTGAAACCCAGTACCGCAAGGCTATCTCCAAGAACAACCAAAACTCGCAAGCCATCTACAATCTCGGCTGTGCCTTGATGATGCAGCAGAAAGACTCCTTGGCGATGCTGCAATATCAGCAGGCGGCACAGTTGGAGAAAAACAAGATGCGCCGTGCGCAGAGCTATCACAATATGGGTGTCATCATGCAGAACCATCAGCAGTACGCACAAGCCATCGAGTACTACAAGATGGCGCTCCGTTGCACTCCTCAAGACAATGCGACACGCTATAATCTTGCCCTTTGTAAGAAGTTGCTGAAAAACAATCCTCAGCAAAACCAAAACAAGAACGACAAGAATAACAAGGACAAGAATAATAAAGATAAGAACAAGCAAAATCAAGATAAGAACAAAAACAAAGACAAGGGAAAACAAAATAAAGATAAAGATAAGCAAAACCAAGACAAGAACAAGCAGAACCAGCAAAACAAGCAGAACCAAAACCAAATGAGTAAGGAAAATGCAGAACAGTTGCTCAACGCTGCTATCCAACAAGAGAAGGCTACCAAGCAGAAAATGCAGAAAGCCATGTCACAGCCTAAGCGTCGTAGCTATGAGAAGAACTGGTAGTTTTGGTGTTCTCTATGGATGTTGAAACTTTTGCTTAGTAAAGTAAATATTTAAAGGAATATAACACGATGAAACATATTGGATGGTTTATCATACTCTTGACAGTTTTGTTGGGTTGCGACGTGCAAGTCTCAGCCCAGCAGATTGCCGTGTCGGCTCCTTCGCATGTCGCGGCAGGTGAGAACTTCCGTGTGGCTTACACGATCCACACCCGTGACGTGGAAGAGTTCAGAATGGGCGGTGTACCTGATGGATTGGAAGTGATTGCTGGTCCTTATACGTCATCTCAGTCTAGTTACCAGATGATCAACGGACATACCAGCTCGTCTTCCTCCGTTACCATCACTTATACGCTCTATGCCGCTAAGAATGGAACGTTCATCATTGGTGCTTCCCACGCCATGGTGAATGGAAGAAAGTTGAACTCTCATCCTGTCAAGATCACTGTGTCGGGCAATGCTCGCCGTACCAATGGTGCGCCTGCGATGCACAATAGCAGCCGATACGATGATGACGAACCTCGTATGCGCCAGGCTGGAAGCAATATTTCGGGTAGCGACCTCTTCATCAAGGTGTCTGCCAACAAGAAGACTGTGCATGAGCAGGAGCCTATCCTCTTGACTTATAAGGTATATACGCAAGTGGAGCTCACCCAGTTGGAAGGCAAGATGCCAGACCTCAAGGGATTCCATACTCAGGAAGTTGCTCTGCCTCAGCAGAAAACCTTCCATAACGAGATGGTGAATGGCCGTCCTTACAAGTGCGTTACCTGGAGCCAGTATGTGATGTACCCTCAGATGACCGGTAACTTGGAGATTCCTTCCATCACCTTCAAGGGCATCGTGGTGCAGCAGAACAGAAATGTTGATCCTATGGAAGCCTTCTTCAATGGCGGTTCTGGCTATGTGGAGGTTCACAAGGACATCAAGGCTCCTGGCATCTCCGTCAAGGTCTTGCCTTTGCCTACTCGCCCTGCCAACTTCTCTGGCGGTGTCGGCAAGTTCAATATTTCAGCCTCCATCGACAAGAAGGACGTGAAGGCAGGCGATCCTATCAACATCCGTGTGGTAGTCGGTGGTATCGGCAACTTGAAACTGATCAAGCAACCTGTCATTGCCTTCCCTAAGGACTTCGATAAGTATGACCCTAATGTGACCGACAAGACTCGCCTTACTGCCAATGGCGTGGAGGGTAATATGGTCTATGATTTCTTGGCAGTGCCTCGCAATCCGGGTACTTACACCATTCCGGCAGTCGAGTTCCTCTATTACGATACCAATGCCAATGCCTACAAGACCATCAAGACCCAAGCCTTCCAGTTGAAAGTGGAGCAGGGGGATGGTTCTTCTACGACCTCGACCGACTATACCAACAATGAGAAGGATATTCATGCCTTGAAGTTGGGCAAGACCAAGTTGCACGACATCGATGATATGTTCTTCGGAAGCTTTGGCTACTGGACGAGTTTGCTCGTGCCTCTCTTCGCCTTCATCTTCTTGCTTGTGGTATTCCATCGCCGTGCATTGGAGAATGCGGACATCGTGAAGAAACGTTCCAACAAGGCCAACAAGATTGCTACTAAGCGTTTGAAGAAAGCTCATCAACTGATGTTGCAAGGTAAGCAAGGTGAGTTCTATGATGAGGTGCTCCGTGCTTTGTGGGGCTACATGAGTTATAAGTTGAACATGCCTGTGGAGCAACTATCCCGTGAGAACATACAGGATAAGTTGGAGATGCACGCAGTCGATGTGGAAACCATCGAGAAGTTTACCCAAGCGCTGGATGAGTGTGAGTTTGAGCGTTATGCTCCAGGCGATGCAGCGGGTAATATGAACAAGACTTTTGAATCGGCAATGACTGGAATCATGGAAATAGAAAATGCCATCAATTTGGCTCGCAAGGAGCACAAGAATCGTGCCAAGGCTGACAAGCAGTCTTATTCCTTCTTGTGGATATTGGCATTCCTCTTGATGATTTCCCTCTCTGCCTCTGCCATCACCAAGCAGAATGCGGATGCGGAGTACCAGAAAGGCAACTATCAGCAAGCCATCAAGGACTACGAGGAACTCTTGAAGAACGGCATCTCCGCCGACCTCTATTATAATCTCGGCAACGCCTATTATCGTACCGACAATATCACCAAGGCGGTGCTTGCTTATGAGCGTGCTCACTTGTACTCCCCTGGTGACGAGGACATCAACTTCAACTTGCAGTTTGTGCGTGGCAAGACCATCGACAAGATCACTCCTGTCAGCGAGATGTTCTTTGTGACTTGGTACAAGGCACTGGTCAACTATACCAGCGTCGATAATTGGGCGAAGGCTGGCATCATCAGCATTATCGTGGCGTTGCTTCTCGTGTTGCTGTATCTCTTCGGACCTCATGTCATCTTGCGAAAGATTGGCTTCTTCGGAGGCATCGGCTTCTTTGTCGTTTTCTTATTGTGCAACCTCTTCGCTTATCAGCAGAAGCAAGTGCTCGTCAACCGCACGGGTGCTATCGTGGTGGCTCCAACGGTGAACGTGAAGAAGACACCTTCCAAGACAAGTGCCGATGAATTTGTCATCCACGAGGGAACCCGTGTTGACATCACAGATAAGTCGATGAAAGGATGGCGAGGAGTCCATCTCGGCGATGGTAGAGACGGATGGGTGGAGACCAAACAGTTGGAGGAAATATAATGGGAATCATATCATTATTACAGATAGACTTGGGCATCCTCCACTTCTTCAATGGAAGTGGCAATATGCTGATGGACCAGATGGTGGTCATCTTGACATCGGGATTGACGTGGATTCCCCTGTATCTGACCTTGTTTTATGTAGTAATGCGCAACAACGAGACGATGCCTCAGATCGGTTTGGTTGTCTTGTCGGCAGCTCTCTGCATCCTCTTTGCCGATGGATTGGTAGATGGCATCATCAAGCCGCTTGTCGCTCGATGGCGACCTAGCAACGATCCATTGGTGAAATACACCATCCATGTGGTGAATGGCATCCGACTCAAGGACTATGGTTTCTGTTCGGCTCATGCAGCCAACACGATGTCGATAGCGGTCTTCTTCTCCTTGCTCATACGAAGCAGGATGATGACCATCACGATGGTGGCTTGGTCGTTGCTCAACTGTTGGACACGCCTCTATCTCGGCGTTCATTATCCGAGCGACATCCTTGGGGGATTGCTCTTGGGTGCAGTGGTGGGCTTCTTGGTATATATCTTCTATTACAAGATGTATTACAAGATTTCACCCAAGATCAAGTACATCTCCAATCAATACACCAGCACGGGTTACGACTATGCCGACTTGGACATGTGCCTGTGCATCTTGATGTTCACCCTCGTCTATGCATTCGTCCGTGCTTGCGTGATGACGGGGAGCCTTTAATTTTAAAAAAGTAGAAAATGGATACAAAACATATAAAGATTAGTGACTATAACTACGATTTGCCAGACGAGCGAATCGCTAAGTTTCCGATAGCACAGCGAGACCACTCCAAGCTCTTGGTGTATAATCATGGCGAGGTGAGCGATGATGTCTTCTATCACTTGCCAGAGTACTTGCCAAAGGGCGCGCTGATGATTTTCAATAACACCAAGGTGATTCAGGCACGTATGCACTTCCGCAAGGAGACAGGTGCACTGATAGAGGTCTTCTTGATGGAGCCAGCTCAGCCAACCGACTATGAGTTGATGTTCCAGACATCCGGACATTGTGCTTGGCTCTGTATGATCGGCAACTTGAAGAAGTGGAAGGAAGGCAGCTTGCATCGTGAGTTTGAAATCAAGGGACACCAGTTGACCCTCTCTGTCGCCATGAAGCGTGGCGAGGATGGCGAGCAGGCTCCTGTAGCCATCGGTGGCGGTACCAACTATTGGGTAGATTTCGAATGGGACAATCCTAACGTTTCTTTCGCAGAAATCTTGGAAGCTGTAGGTGAGTTGCCTATTCCTCCATATTTGAACCGTGAGACGCAAGAGAGCGACAAGACGACATACCAGACGGTTTATTCCAAGATCAAGGGTAGTGTGGCAGCTCCTACGGCAGGACTTCATTTTACCGATGCAGTCTTGGCAGACTTGGATGCCCATGGCATCGACCGTGAGGAAGTGACGCTTCATGTTGGTGCTGGTACCTTTAAACCCGTGAAGAGTTTGGAGATAGAGGGACATCAGATGCACACGGAGTATATCGTGGTACATCGTCGCAGTTTGGAAAAACTCTTGAAGCATCAATGCCAGGTAATAGCAGTGGGAACCACGAGTGTGCGTACCATCGAGAGCCTTTACTATATGGGTGTTCATCTCATCAGCAATCCTGATGCCAGCGAGGAGGACTTGCACGTCAACCAGTGGGATCCATACGAGAAGAGTGAGGATGGTAACTTGGTGGATGGTATCACGCCGATGCAAGCAATACAGGCGATTATTGATTACTTGGACAGAAACGGATTGGAGGCACTTCATTCCAGCACACAGATTATCATAGCGCCAGGTTACACCTATAAGATAGTCAAGATGTTGGTTACCAACTTCCATCAGCCACAGAGCACCCTCTTGCTCTTGGTGAGTGCATTCTTGCATGGCGATTGGCACAAGGTATATGACTATGCCTTGTCTCACGACTTTAGATTCTTAAGTTATGGTGATTCATCGCTGTTGATACCTTGAGGGTAAGATATATCATCGATTTCTATCGAGAATGACCGGCAAAAAGAAAGGCACTCATACAGAGTGCCTTAACTACAGAATGTAAGACTTTGTGCTTTGTTGGTAATCGGCTTTTACTTTCCGATGCACCTACATAGCCAACCGAATATAAGTTGATTAATATAGGTTTGAGTCATAGGAAAGCCCGGCTAAAATGTAATGTTTTATATCGGTTTAATTATCTGATATTCAGTGCTTTTTAGTCCTACTTTCCTA
>FR893224.1 GCA_000436035.1 Prevotella sp. CAG:732
AAGCTACTTTCGGTAAAATAAAATAGTTTTTGCCTTTATATACTTGCATTCTAAAATGAATATTCTCAGAAGGAATATCTATCTTTAAATTTGTCTTAGAATACCTTTTAGAAAACGATTGGAAAAAAGGAATAGATATTATGCAAAGAGTGACAATCATTCTTTGCATAATGTCTATTTTATTTTTTGGGAGAAATATTAACATAAGCAGATATATTAGAATTACTGAACCCACTTTAAAAAGGGTACTCAGTTAGTTTATATTTATGATTTTTCTTGAAACAAATCGTCTAATACTATTTCACTCTGAATCATGCCTGCTTGAGCAGTCTTCTTCAGTCCCGATGCTGTGACTAAGGTTAGATGCAAAGCCTTGTTGGTGTTGGTAGCCTCTCTAAAAGTCTCTCTTCTGTCTAAGAGCTTTTGCAGGTAAATTGGTGTGATATCATACGGTTTCAGAGAATACTTCATCTCGCAAAGATTGATGACTTGGTCACGTCTATCCAACACTAAGTCAATCTGGGCACCTTCAGCACCAGATTCCTTATTAGCTTTTTGCTGCATATCTTTTGTCGTTTTGATGATGGGGCAAAGATACTATAAAATATCGAAAAATAAGCAGAAAAACATAGAAAAGTGCCGATAGTGGTGCCAAAAGTCGTTTTTTTTAGGACTTTTGGCACCACTATCGGCACTTTTTAGTAGGGAGACTATAGTTTCTTGAGGCATAAGTTGGGTTCTATTCCATTGATGCCTAGTCTAAGAATGTGAGTTACTTCTCTACATCCACAATCACAACTTTTATTGGTTGAACATTCTTTACAGAATGTAGGCAGATAAGAGCGGGATGCAAATTTGTTCCAATAATCTGTATCCTTAATCCAAGGTTCTTCGAATACATTTCCTACGATGTGAGGAGAATGATTACAGGTTCTTATCTGTCCTGCAGGATCAATGACAAAGAAACCTTTTGCAGCAGCGCATAGATACCCTACATGTATTCTTTTGTAGGAATCGGCTGAAGCTATGATGCACTTTGGAATTTCTGTACCCACATTTCCATAGCGATTAGCTA
>FR893225.1 GCA_000436035.1 Prevotella sp. CAG:732
CGCTCTTAGGAGCTGTACGCTTGTTCAAAGCTTTAAGTTCTTTCATGATTTGTTTAATTGTTTATGTTTTTGTTTTTTAAATTTCTGCTGCAAAGGTATATATTTTTCCCATACGTTGCATCATATTTTTACAAAAATCGTGCGTAAAGGTTTGCGTAAGAGCAGGCGATTTTGTACCCCTACCCCCACTTTGATTTATACATAACTAGGAAAAAATTCTTTCCTAACTAGGCGTGAATTTTTACCTAGTTAGGCGCAAAAAAATCCCTCGCCTTGGAAAAGGCGAGGGATTCGGAAAGTATTTTACAAATATATACCTACTAATCAAATTACATAGCGTAGATGTTGAAACCACCATCTACCACTGCCACTGTACCTGTGACGAAAGATGCGGCATCGCTCATCAAGTAATGGATGGTACCACAGAGCTCCTCTGGCTTACCCATTCTGCCAAATGGTGTCTGGCGAACCACGTCATTGCCACGTTCCGTATAACTTCCGTCAGGATTGGTGAGGAGCGCACGGTTCTGCTCTGTGATGAAGAAGCCAGGAGCAATCGCGTTAACACGGATGCCCTCGCCAAACTTCTTGGCGGTCTCATGTGCCATATAGGCAGTGAAGTTGGAGATACCAGCCTTGGCAGCAGCATAACCACACACACGAGTCATTGGACGGAAAGCAGCCATAGAAGAGAAGTTGATGATGCTACCCTTGCCTGCCTCTACCATAGGCTTCAAGAATACCTGTGTAGGGATGACAGTACCTGTGAGGTTGAGATTAAGAACGGTTTGGAACTGATTGACATCCAAATCGAAGAAGTTCTGGTCTGGAGCAATCGTTGCGCCCTTCATGTTACCACCAGCGGCATTGAGAAGAGTATCAATCTTACCATACTTGGCAAGGATGTCCTTGCAGTTCTGCTCTACTACCTCGTAGTTCATCACGTCGGTTTTGAAGAAAGAAGCCTCGCCGCCAGCTTGCTTGATGTCCTCTACAATGGCGTTGCCCACTTCTTCTTTTCTGCCCAAAATGGCAACCTTCGCACCTTCGAGCGCCAAATATTTGGCAATAGTACGACCGAGTACACCAGTACCACCGGTGATAACTACTACATAATCTTTAATGTTGAAAAGATTGTTGTTCATAATAAATTAGTGTTGAGTTTGATTTTTAAGAAAAAAGAGCGGGATACGGGAATCGAACCCGCCTCCCAGGCTTGGGAAGCCCGTGCACTACCGATGTGCTAATCCCGCGCACAGACTAAATGGAGCCACGAGCGGGACTCGAACCCGCGACCCACGCATTACGAATGCGTTGCTCTACCAACTGAGCCATCATGGCAATTTCCTTTTAGCGAATGCAAAGGTAATGAAATATTTCTAAATGGTGAAATTATTCAGTGTCATTAACCTATATTAACGATTGCGATGCTTCATGTACCAAGGGTGGACACAGAAATTGTAAAAAGCCAAGCTCACTGCCAAGATGGCAAGCGAGGTAAGCAAGATGTATTTGTGTTCTGCATGAACCTGAGGGAACAAGCCCTGCATATCGCCCACTGCATGGTTGCCGAGGAAGCCGATACCCAAGAACAAACCGAGACTCAGTCCAAACTCCCATGAGAGGAAGAAGGAACTCTGGCTCGTACCACGCTGGCAATGCTTTGCCAACTTGATATAGAAAAGCAAGAAACGACTGCCGATGATGCCGATTCCAAAACCAATCATGGCTGGCGAAATCATCTCCATGGCTGGACGCTGGTCGGTAAACTGTATCAGGATGGCTGCAATCAAGAGTACCAAGCCCGTAAGTACCTCACTCTTCAAGTCGGCATCCGGAAAAACATATTTCTCAGCCCATAAGGCGATAAGGAAACCAGCCATCAGCATCGCATAGAACGTCTCCGTCTCATGTAGGGAGAACAACATACCGACAACACACGTAATCATTGCCAAGTTGACAAAGAGCAAGAAACCTTGTGGCAAGAAGAAACGATCGAGGCTGAACTTCGACATCGTGTCGGAAGGTGCCTTGAAAGGAAACTTCACCAAGGTAATCAGCAGGAACGAAACCAAAGCCGAAGCCACGGATGCAATCAGTACCCCTTGGTAATCGAAAACCTGGAACACCAAGATGGATGCCACGGGACCCAATGAAAGGGCGAATCTCGCAAACCAAGATGCCGTGTAATTCGCCTCCGTTCGTTGGAAAGACTCACACGTATCTATAATTAATGTACTCGCGAGCGTCATCTCTGCCAAACCGAGGAAAGCTCCTTGTGCGAATCTGCTCAGTACCAACGCCCAAAACTCCATCTTCACATTTACGATAAAGTCAAGGTAGTACTGGGCAGCCACGCAAAGAGCCACAGCCAGAATGGAATATTGGCAGACATGATTGCGGCGATAACGCTGAATCAAATAGGAACAGAAGGTACCCAACACAAACACTCCAATGCCGTAAGCTCCCATCACGCATCCCACCTGAAGGCAAGAATAACCTTGCTGAAGCAAGTAAGGAGGCAAAGCTGGTATCAGCATGTAAGCACTCATCATCAAGAGCAAGTTGGCAAATGCCATCATCCAAAACTCTCGATGCCATAACTTGATGTGAACGGGCGTATTTTGTGTATCCATTTATCCAATCATTCGTTTAACTTCTTCTGGAGTCGCCTTAGTAACTCTCTTCCACACTAGGATAGCCGCCCGTCTTGACAGCCTCTACGTATGCCTCCACGCCCTTGGTCATCTCAGCACCCACCTGAGCGAAGTGGCGCAAGAACTTAGGTTTGAAACCTTGGGTCATACCCAGTGCATCTGCATAAACCAAAACTTGACCATCACAGCCGTTACCTGCACCAATTCCGATAGTTACAGCTTTCACCTGACGTGTTACTTCAGCTGCCAATTTTGCAGGAACCTTCTCCAAGACTATCGCAAAACAGCCTGCCTTATCGAGGGCGATGGCATCCTGGATGAGTTTCTCTGCCTCAGCCTCTTCCTTGGCACGAATGCCATAACCACCAAACTTATTGACGCTCTGTGGAGTCAAGCCGAGATGGCCGTGAACAGGGATTCCTGCATCTATCAAAGCCTTGACGGTGTCGATGATTTCTACGCCACCTTCGAGTTTGAGGGCATCAACGCCCGTTTCCTTCATCATACGGCAAGCGTTGCGAAGTGCCTCCTCACGAGAGATTTGGTAACTGCCAAAAGGCATGTCGCAAACCACCATGGCATGGTTGACGGCACGAGCCACGCTGCGAGCGTGATAAATCATCTGATCCACGGTGATAGGCAATGTGTCAGCATTGCCAGCCATCACGTTGGAAGCAGAGTCTCCAATCAAAATACTATCTATTCCAGCGGCATCAATGATACCTGCTGTGGTGAAATCGTAGGCGGTGAGCATAGTCACCTTCTCGCCAGCTTGCTTCATCTCAGCAAACGTCTTGGCGGTAATCTTCTTTTTATCAGTAGATAAATAACCCATTTTGTTTGTTTTTAAAATCGGGTGCAAAGGTACTACAAATCGAAGACAATACAAAATAAATTAATTTATTTTTATTGTTGAGTGTAGTGTACCTTATTAAAAGTTACACATTATTTGCGAGATACGCTAAAAATTCGAGCTAAATCTGCAAAAGAGAAGCCAATATAGTTGGAAATCACGTAATCTGAGTATTCCTCAATGCTCTCCTTGGAGTTGGTGGTTGCCAAGCCGAGCGTAAACTCGCCAGCCGCCCTCACAGCCTTCAGACCATTGAAGCTATCCTCCAATCCAACACTCTCTTCAGGCTTCGCATCAAAGTAAGCTGCACCCTTCAGATAGCAGTCAGGGTCGGGTTTGCTCTTGGCAAAGTCCTCACTGGTGAGCACCTTGTCGAAGTAAGTCTTGAACTCAGGGTGACACTCATAGACAATACTCATTTTATTGGCATTGCTACTGGTTACAACAGCGCACTTTACGCCATTTTTCTTCAAGTCTTTCACAAAGTCCTCGAAACCTGCGACATAGTTGTATGCCATATTGCGCTCGTACTCATCAAGGCGAACCGTAATCTTAGCTTGCTCTTCTGCCACGCTTGTAAATCCTTCGATATGAGCGAAGGTCTGAGCGTCGGAGAAATACTTATCATAGATTTGCACCAAGGTCTGTCCCTTGATACGGTGAGCGAAGTCTGGCATCTCAGGATGATACTCACGACCTATCATTCCCCAGAAAATGGTATATTGTGATTCAGTCTCAAAGACCACGCCGTCCAAATCAAATAAAGCTGCTTTTATCATTTTTACCTTAATATTATATAGTACTTATTGTTCAATAATTCTAAATACGGGTGCAAAGTTACATCATTTTCCTCGAAAAACAGAAAAAGAAAGTAAAATATGCTACTAAGATGGAGCTATCTCGTATTTTTTTTATATTTTTGCACCCAAATATTAAAGCAATAAGCATGAATATCATAGAGAAATATTTTCCGAATCTCAGCGACAAGCAGAAAGAACAGATAGCACAGTTGGACGCTCTCTATCGTGACTGGAACGCCAAAATCAACGTGATCAGCCGCAAGGATATCGACAACTTGTATGAGCACCACGTGCTTCACTCCATGGCTATCGCGAAGGCCATACATTTCCGTCCAGGAACAGAAATCCTCGATTTCGGTTGTGGTGGCGGCTTCCCTGGCATTCCTCTCGCTATCCTCTTCCCTGATTGCAAGTTCAAGTTGATTGACGGCACTGGCAAGAAAATCCGTGTCTGCAATGAGGTGGCTTCTGCCATCGGACTGGAGAACTTGGTGGCTGAGCACCTGCGTGGCGAGGACGAGAAAGGCAAGTACGACTTCGTGGTGAGCCGTGCCGTGATGCAACTGCCCGACTTGATGAAGATTATCAAGAAAAACTTCAAGAAGGCGCAGCAGAACGCATTGCCTAACGGACTGCTCTGCCTGAAAGGCGGCAACCTACAAGAGGAGTTGAAAGCCTACAAGAACGTGGCTGAGATTACCCCACTAAGCACCTTCTTCGAGGAAGAATGGTTTCAGCAAGACAAACAATTGGTCTATGTACCAGCATAAAATCAAGAAAACAATGTTACATATAGAAAGATTTCAAGTCAACATGCTCCAGGAGAATTGCTACGTTGTGAGCGATGAAACCAAGGAATGTGTCATCATAGACTGTGGTGCCTTCTATCCTGAGGAGCGCACAGCCATTGTCAACTACATCAAAGAGAATGAGTTGAAGCCTGTTCACCTCTTGGTGACCCATGGCCATCTCGACCACAACTTTGGCAACAACACCATTTATGAGGCATTCGGTCTGAAGCCAGAGGTCTCTGCATCCGACGAAAGTTTGATGAAGAACTTAAAGACGCAAGCCGAGACTTTCTATCAGATGCAGCTCGACTACGACTTCCCTCCTATCGGCAAATTCTTCGAGGACGATGAAATCATCCGTTTTGGAAATCACCAGTTTGAGATCATCCTGACCCCAGGACACTCACGTGGCTCTGTCACCTTCTATTGTGCCGAGGAGAAGGTTGCCTTCACGGGCGACACACTTTTCCATGGTTCCATCGGAAGAACAGACTTCAAAGGCGGTTCAATGTTCCAGATTATCAACAGCTTACGCTTCTTGGCTCAACTGCCAGACGAGGTGAGGGTATTGCCAGGACACGGACAGGCTACGAGCATTGGAGAGGAGTTGGCGCACAATCCTTACATGGATAGATAATAGATGAACACACGCAAGAACAACAACACGGAGAAAATTATCCTCGGCATCGACCCAGGAACCAACGTGATGGGTTACGGTGTCATCAAGGTGATGGGCAACAAGGCTCAACTGGTGATGATGGGTGTCATCGACATGCGCAAGGAAAGTGACCCCTATCTTCGACTGGGAAAGATTTTCGAGCGTGTTACCGGTATCATCGATGAATATCTGCCTGATGAGATGGCGATTGAGGCTCCATTCTTCGGCAAAAACGTTCAGTCGATGTTGAAGCTTGGAAGGGCGCAAGGTGTTGCCATCGCAGCCGCCATCCACCACGATGTTCCTATCCATGAATATGCACCACTGAAAATCAAGATGGCGATTACCGGACAAGGACAGGCTTCGAAGGAGCAGGTAGCTGCCATGTTGCAAAGGATGCTTCATATTAGCGATGATGACATGCCGAAGTTTATGGATGCCACCGATGCCTTGGGCGCAGCCTACTGCCACTTTTTGCAGATGGGGCGCCCGGAGACGAACGCCAAGCACTATAGCAGTTGGAAAGACTTCGCCACAAGAAACCAAGGAAGAGTGGAAGGAAGTGCCAAGTTGACTGGACCAAGAGCACAACTGATGGCTGCCCTCAATCGCACAACCCACAAGTAAGGAGTCTCATTTCTGCCCTATATATAATAAAGGTGTAATCCTACGAAGGAAAGGTAACAAGAATTGAAACAGAAGGAAACAAGATAAAGACAATGCAAACGATTATCAAAATAGAGAAAGGTGTTACCCGTATGCCAGAATGGCGTATGGCGGAACCCGTAAATTTTGAGGCTTGCGAGGGAGAGCACATCGCCATCGTAGGTCCCAACGGCGGTGGCAAGTCCATGTTTGTCGATATGATAGTGGGTCGCCATCCCTTGTTGATGCACGACCCTTACTATGATTTCTCGCCAAGTACCAAGAAGATGGTGAGTGACAACATCAAATACATCACCTTCCGTGACACTTACGGAGGCGACAACGACCGCACTTACTTCTTGCAACAACGATGGAATCAGTTGGAAATCGACGAATCTACTCCTATCGTCAAGGACAAGTTGGAGGAGGCTTACCAGATGGCAGGTGAGGACACGCCAGAACGCAGAGCTTTGCAAAAGCATATCTATGAACTCTTCCACATGGAGCACCTGCTCGACAAATATACCATCCTCCTATCGAGTGGCGAGCTGAGAAAGTTTAAGTTGGCTTCCACCCTCTTCGCCGAGCCTCGTGTACTCATCATGGACAATCCTTTCATCGGACTGGATGCCGAGACACGCGACCAACTGAAAGAGTTGCTCAAGGCACTCGCCTCCGAGCGTGCCTTGCAGATTATCCTCGTGCTCAGCAAGAGCGATGACATCCCCGACTTCATCACCCACATCGTAGAGGTGAAGGGCATGAAGGTGATGCCAAAGGTGACCAAGGATGAATATCTCGCCAGTCGCCCTGCCCTCCCAACAAGAGTACTCGACGATGCCTTGGAGCAAGCCATCATCGACCTACCCTACAGCGACCGAGAATATCACAACGAGGAAGTGGTGAAGATGAACAAGGTTTGCATCCGCTATGGCGAGCGTACCATCCTCAAAGATCTTGACTGGACGGTGAAGAACGGAGAGCGCTGGGCTTTGAGCGGACAGAACGGAGCCGGCAAATCAACCTTGCTCAGTCTGGTATGCGCAGACAACCCACAGAGTTACGCCTGCGACATCGCCCTCTTTGGTAATCCACGAGGAAGCGGCGAGAGCATCTGGGACATCAAGAAGCATATCGGCTACGTTTCGCCAGAGTTGCATCGCTCCTATCAGCGAGATTTGCCAGCCATCCGTATCGTAGCCAGCGGACTGATGGATTCCGTGGGTCTCTACGTCAAACCAAAGGACGAGGATATGGACAAGTGCCGTTTCTGGATGAAGGTCTTCGGTCTCGATGGAAAAGAAGAGGTCGGGTTCCTCAAACTCTCCAGTGGCGAGCAACGCTTGGTTCTCTTGGCAAGAGCCTTCGTCAAGGACCCAGAGCTCTTGATTCTTGACGAACCATTGCACGGACTTGACAACATCAACCGCCGACTGGTGAAGGATGTCATCGAGGCATTCTGCAAGCGCAACAACAAGACGATGATCATGGTGACACACTACAAGGAAGAACTGCCAGCCTGCATCGACAACAGCATCTTACTCGTACGCCACGCATAGCGTCAGGCACAGTAGCATTTCATAGGAAATCATCCCTAACAAAAATAGAAGACATGAAAAAGTA
Organism: Prevotella sp. CAG:732; assembly: GCA_000436035.1. Lineage (GTDB taxonomy): Bacteria > Bacteroidota > Bacteroidia > Bacteroidales > Bacteroidaceae > Prevotella. The sequence continues at coordinate 8,028 of FR893225.1, forward strand.
TATCATAACATTGGGTCTCTTGGCAACCATGATGGTTCCAGCATCGGCACAAGACGTGCTCAACGAGATTGTGAAGATGTCACAAGCTACGGTGAACGACACCACACAGAACATAGTGGTTCGCAAGACTGCCGTGTTCAAGTATGATGCCATGACCTACCTTCGTTCCAAGATGCTGCCAGCATCAGCCGTGCTGAGCGACAACGTGGATTTGAAGAAGTTCAATGAAATCATCCGCACGCTCAACGAGCAAGCTTTGGCGATGAACCAATACGTGACGCTCTACGAGAAGCGTCTCAAGGAAGCCAAGAAAAAGAACAAGGACGTGGTGATGAAGCTCTTCAAGATGGCTACCAAAGACCATCCTTACTTCAACGACGAGGACACCGAGGTGACCATGGCATACTACAATAGAGAGGACTATCCCGTACAGTTCTGCCTCGACTGCAACTGGGTGAAATCACTGGAGTTTATCCGTACCATCGACTGGAGCGGATTGTAAAAATGGCTCGTTACGTAGGATAATGAAATAAAATTGAAAAAAAAGCAAGTAAAATTTGGTATTTAGAAATTTAGTACTTAATTTTGCACTTGAAATAAACATATACGATGAAAAGAGAAAAAACACTTAGCCTCAAGTCGCTGACCAAGTCTAGCGTTTGGGAGATACAAGAGAATGATGTATTCCGTCTCTGGGAAGCCGCAGAGAAGGATGCCGACCTAAAGGATAATCAGCGCAAATACGTAGATGTCATCCGCAGTGCCTTCGAGATTGAGGAGGTGAAGGTCGATAAACCAATCGTCATAGAGAAATACATCCAGCGTGGTTTCAAGATTGGTTACTTCCGCATCGATGACGCCAACGTGAAGTACGCCATCAAGAAGCGTCCTATCCTCCGTGTCACCGACTTGACATACGAGAACATCCGCCATATCAGTGCCAGCAAGCTCATCGAGGTGTTGGAGCGCAACTTCGGCGGTGGTTGGGAGTCTCTTCCACAGAGCATCCAGGACATCATCGAGAGTGGTTTCGACATCAGCACCACTACCCTTCCTAAGGATCGCTTGCATAAGCCGGGTGGTCTCTACGAGAAGAAGTTGGATGATGGATTCGAGGTATTGGAGATACCTAAGGGTACATGGACCGAGGCCATCTTCGCCAAGGAGAAGCCAGAGGTAGAGAAAGTACGTATGAAATTCGCCGACGAGGATGAGTTGGATCGTGAGGACGAGCTTCGTGGCCGTGAGGACGAGGAGGACGACGATGAGGACGCACCAGAGATTGAGGATCACTACAATGACCCAGACGAGGACGACGATGCCTTCGACGATGACAAGTTGACGGAGGAAAGCTACCGCACCACCTTCGAAGACCCAGAGAACTTGGGACTTGATGATGCTACCGACGTAGCCGACGATGACGAATATTAATCGCAAGGATAGGTCTCATCACAGACAGAGAACAGAAAAATAAAATAAAAGGATATAGAAATGAACGCATTATTTGGTTTTGTAGCATTGATTGTCGTAGCCATTATCGGTTGGGCAATCGCAGAGTTTAAGTACAAGACATTCACCTTTACTCGTTCCGAGAAGGACATCGAGGAAGAGGAGGAATTGGAAGAGCAGCGTCGTGCCGACGGTTTCAAGGAGATGAACATCCGTGACATCATGCGCAAGAACTCAACAAATGGTTATAACGCTGTAGGATGATCACGCAGTATATAATCATCGCTATCATATTGGTGGCATGCCTTGGGTATGCCACCTTTTCTATATGGAAAGCAGTCGATTCTGCGAGGAAATGTAAGGAATATAAGTGCGCTGGATGCCCTTTTTACGAGAAATGTGAAAAAAACAAGAAAAAAGTTGGGCAAAAATTTGGTGGAACCAAATAAAAGCAGTACCTTTGCAACCGCAAATGAGAAATACAACATCTCAAGCAAAGCATTTGGTGTCTTAACCGAGCGGTTAGGTAACGGTCTGCAAAACCGTGTAGAGCGGTTCGAATCCGCTAGACACATCTCAAAAGGAAGCGGTTCGACTCCGCTAGACACCTCTCAAAAGGAAGTTCTTTCGAGGACTTCCTTTTTTTGTTTTCAGTTTTTTCTATCTCACTGCTTTTTCTGACATCATCTATAGATACGAGAAGAACTCACGCCCCAATCAGCGAAAATAAGAAAAAACTCTCAAAGGAATCATCCCTTGAGAGCTATGTTGTAGTTGTAATAATTTGTATTTCCTGTTATATCTTCCAAGACTTGGATAAACGGAGGGAATTTCACGCTCTCCTGCTTGGCTACTCCTTTCGTCTCCAAAATCATCAAGTCTTTGCGAGGAGCCTCGAAGATGTCAAGCTCGAAATACTGACCCTTCCAAATGAAACTCTTGCGATGCTTGCTGATCGTCTGGCGATAAGGATCGGCTTGCTGAAGAAGAGACTCGTAGAGATTTTGATTGATCTGTCGCTCCGTCTCTATCTGCTCAGACTCAGAGATGCGCTTCTTGGTCGTATGCACATATACCTCCTTCTCTTCGAATCGACGCTTGCGCAAACGAATCTCCGTATTAGGCTCACCGGTAAGATAAGTCTGGACGATGTCACTGTCAATGCTGCTAGGTATTTCCCCTGTCAATTTGACGATATACTGGCGCTCCTCTTCGATAGGTTGTGGAATACCCAAGACATTGGAGATTTCCTTGAGCACACGATTCAACTTGTTGTCGAAGTCCTCATGGTTGTTGATGACACGCAAGTGAGGATGACCTGTCCAAGCCTCAATGACCTTCTTATCCAACTCACGTGCGATTTGAAGTCCCTTCTCGTCTGCCTGTTCGAGTCTCTGGGCGTTATTGGCTGTAGTATAAAACTGCTCCGCTCCATCTGCGGCAGAAACCAAGTGAAGCACGGCGTCATATCGCTCATCACGAAGTTGTGTCTGGGTGCATCCCACCTCACCGATAATTTTTTGCCAATCCTCAGACGTCAAATAAGCAGAGATGTCCATCACGCCACGGTCGCAGACAATGAGCACAGGCTGCTCCAAGGTTTGTGCCATCTTGTAGAAGCAATCCTCCAGGTGCAACTGTGTCTGAAGCGTAGCCTTCTCACCCTCGAAGAAGAAAGCCTTGTTGGAGGTGAGGTAGTTCATGCCTGCCTGTGTAAACATGGTAGGCACCTCCGGAATGGTGAACACCTTGTAACCGAGGCTAGTGAAATGCTCTATCACCTTGACGAGTGCTGTAGTCTTACCAGCGCAAGGACCGCCAGTCAATACGATTCTCTTAATTGTATTCATCTATTTAAGTTGTTTTATTTTCGGCTGCAAAGTTAATCATTTTTTCCCATAAATCCCCTCATCGCTAGCGGCTTTCTTGCATTTTATGCACTTTCTATTCGTAATTTATCTAAAATCTAGCCGAAAAATTTGGGTATCTTGTTGATTAAACGTACCTTTGCATCACATAACTATAAAACTATGGAACAAGTAAAGACTTTGATTATTGGCAGCGGTCCTGCTGGATATACAGCCGCCATCTATGCAGGTAGAGCCGACCTCAACCCTGTGCTCTATGCAGGTATTCAACCAGGCGGTCAGTTGACCACCACTACGATTGTAGAGAATTTTCCAGGTTATCCTAATGGTGTGGATGGCAACCAGATGATGATGGACTTGCGTGAGCAGGCATCTCGTTTCGGTGCTGATTTGCGTGATGGCAGCATCACAAAGGTAGATTTCAGCCAGCGTCCATTCCATGTCACCGATGAGCGTGGCAATGAAATCGAGGCACAGACTGTGATTATCGCTACCGGTGCATCCGCAAAATATCTCGGTTTGGCAGACGAGGAGAAATATCGTGGTCAAGGCGTATCAGCTTGTGCTACCTGCGACGGTTTCTTCTATCGCAAGCGTACCGTAGCTGTAGTAGGTGGTGGTGACACCGCTTGTGAGGAAGCCATGTATCTCGCTGGTTTGGCGAAGAAAGTATATATGATTGTGAGAAAGCCTTACCTCCGTGCTGCCGAAATCATGCAGCAGCGTGTGAAGGAGAAGGAAAACATCGAAATCTTGTTTGAGACCAATACCGTTGGACTCTTCGGCGAGAATGGCGTGGAGGGTGCTCACTTGGTTCGTCATAGGGGCGAGGCCAACGAGGAAGCTTTCGACATTGCCATCGACGGATTCTTCCTTGCCATCGGACACAAGCCTAACACAGACTTGTTCAAGGAGTATATCGACCTCGACGAGCAAGGCTTCATCAAGGTTGTCCCAGGCACTGCCACCACGAATGTGCCAGGCGTCTTCGCCGCAGGCGACGTAGCCGACCCAGTATATCGCCAGGGTATCGTTGCTGCAGGCTCAGGAGCCAAGGCCGCTATCGAGGCTGACCGCTTCTTGCAGAAACTCTAATCCCCAGGATTTATATACAACAAAACTCTCAATTCCCATCGAGTTGGGAGTTTCTGTCTAAAAACGTATTGAGAAATGATTATCAACCAAAAAAACTTGGAAGAATTGTTCAAGTTCGACCTCCATCAGTACTTGCTCTCCCTCAAGAGAGTGGATGAACACCTGCCGGAGGCTCCCGACTTGGAGGAACTCTGGTCGAAGATAGGAGAAAGTTATCTCCCAGATGCCATGCGCGAATTTCCGAAGTATCCAACGGTTGCACTCGGTTGGATTATGTTCGTGGGAATGGCGATGGCGAAGTACTGGGACGTGGACTGGGAACTCTACAGCAAGGTGGAAGACCACTATACGCATCTGCGTGACAGCAAGGACTTCGACCACATGGATGACTATATCTGCGAGCAAGTATTAGGTTTGGATGAGAAGGAACACAAGACCCTTTCGGGCATTGTCGCCGAATGTGCCTCACGCACGCTCAACCTCCTCACCCATCAAGGCTTGGAGCCTGGCACCGAGTCAGCCTTCCGTGGCTTCATCGCCGCACTTCATCAGATGTATCTCATGGGTATCGCCATCGAACTGAAGTCGTTGGGGTATCACATGGCAAAACTATAACGAAAAGGTGACTTGTACTATACAAAATATGAATATCAGTAGAGCCGTAGAGATTTCTTTCTCTACGGCTCTTGTCAAATTATTTCGTAATCATATATCTCGCCAGCACTAGGTGTTTTTCGCTCCTTGCCTAGGTAAAATTTCATACCTAGTTAGGTAAGAATTTTTAGATAGTTAGGTATAAAATAAAGTGGGGTAAGGAGAGATTTTTTCTTTCACCGTCCCGTTTTCGCTTTGCAAACAAATATTACTAACAAGAAGGCTTTAAGAAAATGAGCACTCATCTTTTACTTATTTCGTGAACAGAATGTAACGTTGCATTCAGTGTCACGCTTCACCATCAAGGTTGCATTTAAGGGGTGCTAAACGTTGCATTTAATGGTCTGAGCAGCCTCAAAGGTTGCATTCGCAGTCCAAGCTAAAATTCTAACAGGTTGATTATCCGATAGTTACGGAGTCATTTTTTGCCCTATAATATGGTATAATGTATATATATAAATATAATATGGGAAGTTGGGGGCATTTTGAAAACAGAAGCAAAGCTGCACTCGGCAATAAGAAAGCACGCTTTCATTGCGCTCGCTTGCATTTGCATTGCAGCCATGTGATGAGATTATATCGCACAAACTTAATTATTAACAATTTAAAAGAAAGGACAAATCATGGGAAAACCATTGAAACCAGCTTGGCGAGAGACCCCAATCCTCTATGGAGAGGACGCTCGCAGATTCATGAAGAGAATGGAGATGCAGCAGTAATTTTACTGCAAATGTCTTTTGAGGTTTTATTATTTTTTCTTTTCATATCTTTCTTCATAACGACTGCAAAGGTACAAAAAATATATGAAACGCAAACAACCTCTTAACCTTACTTGTTTTTATTCAGTTAGTTATGACAAAAATGGCAATCTAAGTTTTTTGAAAACTAGAAGTACCGTAGGGGGTACGAGAACTCTAGGGTAATCTCACCACCGCTCGTATTAAAGGATTTGACAATACGTGATAAGTTGCTGTACGTAAAGAGACATACCCTGCTGAATAGTTACAAATGTATCCAACAAGAAATATCATTGCTATGATAGAAATGACATTTGGAATTATTTTTGAACAGTTACTTATTATGTCAACGCAATTGCAACTTTACACACTACGCT
>FR893226.1 GCA_000436035.1 Prevotella sp. CAG:732
CATCGCTGAAGAGCAAGGCAGCAGGACCATCCCATGGCTCCATCAAGATAGAGTGATACTCATAGAATGCCTTCAAGTCCTCAGAGATAGGGTTCTTGTCGTTGAAGCTCTCAGGCAACATCACTGCCATGGCATGAGGCAAAGACAAACCGCTCATCACGAAGAACTCGAACACGTTATCAAGGCTGGCAGAGTCGCTCATGTTAGGCTGAACGATCGGAGATATCTCTCGGATGTCGCCCAAAGCCTCGCTGCTCAACACACTCTCACGAGCCTTCATCCATCCACGATTACCACGGATGGTATTGATCTCACCATTGTGGCAGAGGAGACGGAAAGGCTGAGCCAAGCTCCATGTAGGGAAGGTGTTGGTAGAGAAGCGAGAGTGAACGAGTGCCAAACCGCTTGTGAAATAATTATTGGTCAAATCTGGATAGTATTGGCGCAACTGGAGGCTGCTCAACATACCCTTATAGACGATATTCGAATTGGACAACGAACAGATGTAGAAATCAGGATCGGTGACACGTTTCTCGATACGTTTGCGGATGAGATAGAGGGTGCGCTCGAAGACAGGCACCTTATCATCGGTTACACCCGTGATGAAAACCTGTTTGATGGCAGGCTCATTACTAAGTGCAGCCTCACCGAGACAGTCAGGGTTGGTAGGCACATTGCGAAGGTGCATCAACTGGAGTCCCTCACGTTCGATTTCCTCGATCATGATGGAGAGGATGTCCTGCTGTTTCTTCTCGTCCTTAGGCAAGAAGACAAGACCTGTACCATATTTGCCCTTCTCAGGCACAGGGATACCCTGAAGAAGAATAAACTCATGTGGAATCTGGAGCATGATACCTGCGCCATCACCTGTCTTGTTGTCGGCACCCTCTGCACCACGGTGGCGCATGTTCTCAAGTACCTTCAAGGCATTATCGACCAGCTCATGACTCTTGTTTCCGTGGATGTTAACCACCATACCTACGCCACACGCATCGTGCTCATAGGCTGAACTGTACAATCCTTTTTCCATTTCTTGTTCGTTTTATCGGTTATTTATTTTCTTACTTATACGCCTGCTCGTGAACTCCTGCCACGGCACGACCGCTTGGGTCGTTCTGGTTCTTGAAGGAGGCATCCCAAGCTAGGGCCTCGGCAGTGCTGCATGCCACACTTGGTACGGATGGCACACTGCGAGCGGCACTGTCGCTAGGGAAATGCTCAGCGAAGATAGAGCGATAATAATACTCCTCCTTGTTCTGTGGAGGATTGATAGGGAATCGCTCGGCCGCATGAGCCATCTGTTCATCGCTGACAGCGGATGCCGTGATTTGCTTCAGGGTGTCAATCCAAGAATAGCCTACGCCATCGGAGAATTGCTCCTTCTGTCGCCATGCCACTTCCTCTGGCAATAAGTCGGCGAATGCCTCACGTACCACTTTCTTCTCGATGGTCTTGTCTGGACACATCTTCAAGACAGGGTTCATACCCATCGCCACATCCAAGAACTCCTTGTCGAGGAATGGCACTCTGCCCTCGATGCCCCAAGCCGCAAGACTCTTGTTGGCACGCAAGCAGTCGTACATATAGAGTTTGCCGAGTTTTCTGACCGTTTCCTCATGGAAAGCCTTGGCATCCGGAGCCTTGTGGAAGTAGAGATAACCACCAAACACCTCGTCGGCACCCTCACCGGAGAGAACCATCTTGATACCCATGCTTCGGATAACACGTGCCAAGAGATACATTGGGGTAGATGCACGGACGGTGGTTACATCATAAGTCTCGATGAAGTAGATGACATCACGGATGGCATCCAAACCTTCCTGAATAGTATAGTTGATTTCGTGATGCACAGTACCGATGTGCTCTGCCACCAAGCGAGCCTTTGCCAAGTCGGGTGCTCCCTTCAAGCCCACCGCAAAGGAGTGAAGACGTGGCCAGTAAGCCTTGGTCTCACCACCATTCTCCACACGGGTGGTAGAATATTTCTCGGCAATGGCAGAGATGACGGAAGAGTCGAGACCACCGCTGAGGAGCACGCCGTATGGCACATCGCTCATCAACTGGCGCTTCACAGATGCTTCGAGAGCATCATGTATCTCAGCTACGGCAGCCTTCTCCTGTGGCTCAGCCTCAGCGAGTTGCTGGGCAGCCTTCTGGTTGTCATCTATCTGGTATTTCTTCTGCATGGTAGCATACTCGAACCAATCGCGAGTATAATAACGCTTCATGCCAGGAGTCTTGCTATAGTAGTAATGACCAGGGAGGAATGGCTCATAGTGGTCGCACTGACCTTCGAGCGCTTTCAACTCAGAGGCAACCATCACCTTTCCATCCTTGTCATAACCGATGTAGAGAGGAATGACGCCGATAGGGTCACGGGCGATCAAGAACTCATCTCGCTCGACATCGTAAAGAGCGAAGGCAAAGATACCATTCAACTGCTCCAACATCTGGCAGATGCGAGAATGTACGGCATCTTCTCCTTGATATATTAAGGTGGCGAAATCGGTATCGGCACGCATCTCACGATAGAGCGAGAGGATGACCTCACAGTCGGAACCGGTCTGAAACTGGTAAGTATCGGCGAAGCGAGCACGGATATTCTGGTGATTATAGATCTCACCGTTTACGGCAAGCACCTGTTTCTTGTCGGGTGCGAACAGAGGTTGGCGACCACTCTCTGGGTCAACGATGCTCAGACGCTCGTGTGCGAGGATGGCAGAACCTCCACAATAGATTCCGCTCCAGTCTGGTCCGCGGTGGCGGATCTTCTGACTCATACGTAGCGCTTGCTGTCGCAATTCAGGAGTTTGTTCCTGAATATTGAAGATAGATACGATTCCACACATAATATCTTTTCCTTTCTTTTACGGTTATTTCTAACAAATTGTTATGTTTTGCGTGCAAAATTACTACTTTTTGTCAGAATAAAGAAAGAAAGAAGAACATTTTGTTTTATTATAGCGGCATTACTTACAGTTTAACACCATACAACACTCCATGGCTTACAATATGTCATATTATCGCACAATATAGGTTACACTTTGTAAGTTTGAGCGAAAAATATGATGCTACATCTTAGGAACGATATGTTACTACACCTTATTATATATACCTTATATATATATTGGAATCAAATATATAGAATGGTCAAATCACACCGAAATGTTCCAAGGCATTCTTGACGCCATCCTCATCCACCGACGAAGTGACATAATCGGCTATCGCCTTCACATTGTCGCCTGCATTGCCCATGGCAACACCGATTCCAGCTTCCTTGATGATGGAGAGGTCATTGCCGCCATCCCCAAAAGCCATCGTCTCACCTATCTCCAAGCCAAGATACTCAGCCATGGTGTGAAGTCCCTTGCCCTTATCGGCATCGCCAGCCGTAATATCGGTGAAAGCAGGATGCCATCTTCCCGAAGTACATTTATCGAGCGTAGGCATCAGCGCAGCCTCTTGCGCCTCGCTACAGAAAGGAGTGAGCTGCAAGACATCCTCACCCGCCAAGTCTTCGAGACGGACCTTGAAGTCAAGAGCATCCACACCCAAGCCTTCGACGAAGATTTTCTCCACGATAGGGGTAAGATTGTGAATGGCAAGATGCTTCTCACCCACCACAATGACAGGATAGCCATCCCTATCGGATGCTGCCACCACCTTATTCACATCCGCACGAGAAATCGGACGTTGGCAAACCGTATGGTCACCCACGAAACAGCGAGCGCCATTGGTCGTGATATAGCCATCTATGAGATGCTCTATCTGACCGAGATTGGTGATAATCATCTTAGGGCGGCCTGTGGATATATATACCTTCACTCCATTTTTCTTAGCTCTTTCGAGGGCATCAACCGTGCTCTGTGGAATGCGATGAGTCTGAAAACTGACAAGTGTGCCATCTATATCGAAAAACAAAGCTTTGATTGTTGGATTGCTCATAATTCTACCTATTTTTTATCGTTTTATGTGTGCAAAATTACAAGAAAATTGGCAAATGGGCAAAATTCCGCCTCGATTTCTTGGAGTTATCACAATAAAATCATACCTTTGCAACAGATAAGCGATATTCAGCTATATCTTTGCAACTTGAATATTACAAACAATAATAAATATACAGATATGAAAACGATCAAATTCTATGCGATGCTTGCCATCTGCTTGATGGCTTGTTCATGCGAAAAGTTTGCTGCCGAACAGACAAGCAACAGTCAGGAATCGAAAGACAAGAACGTCACCCTTAGCCTCACCCAAAGCAATGAGGTCAAGGAAGTTTGCAAGAAAGTTTCTTTCGCCATCTTCAAGGTTGACGAGAAACTGGGAGTTATCAACCAAAACTTCGACGACAAGGATTTCGGCACCATTCACCTCAGTCTCTCTCCAGGCATTTACCGCTTGGTTGCCATCGGGCATAATGGCACGGGCAACTGCACCATCAGCGCACCTGAGAAAATCACATTTCCTAGCAACAAACTCACCGACACTTTCTCTTATTACGGCACCACGGAAGTCGTGGAAGGTGAAAACACATCCGAAAGCCTCACCCTCAAGAGAGCCGTGGCGATGCTCCGACTGGCCATCAAAGACGACATCCCCTCCTCAGCCAAGCGCATCAAGTTCTACTATACGGGAGGCAGTAGCACACTGGATGCCACCAGCGGATATGGTTGCGTAAACAGCAAGCAAACCGAAACCCTCGACCTAGATCCCCAGCAGAAGGTATATGAGGTATATACTTTTCCACACGAGGACGGCAAGAAACTCACGGTTAACATCAGCGTACTCAATGACGAGGGCATCACCATCGCCTCAGCCACGCTCAACGACGTGGAAATCACCAAGAACTATATCACAACCTATAGCGGAAAGCTCTTCGGCAACATTTCGGAAGGTGGTTCGGGAAGCATCGATATCGACTTCGAGTTTGACGCAGAATGGGCAGGAGAATATAACTATGAGTTCTAGAATGTTCTATTTTTCCACAAATACACACATTTTTCAATTATTAAAGAATTGATAAGACACAAAGACTTTGGTTTTTAAGAAATTATCCATAATTTTGCACAAAAATATAAAGTATCATTAAGTTTTTGTGTAATGAAAAAGATTGTAACTATTTGCTTGTTGTTGGGCGCATTGCTCCCTGCTGGGGCTCAAAGAGTATTGAGCCTCGACAGTTGCAGGGCAATGGCATTGCGCAACAACAAGCAAATCAACGTTTCCAAGTTCAAGAAGGACGTGGCATACAACCTGAGGAAATCGGCACGAACCAAGTATCTGCCCAAGGTGGATGCCATGGGAGGATACGAGTGGTTCAGCCGTGAGATATCCCTTCTTAACAATAATCAAAAGAGTACTTTCAGTAATGTGGGCACCCATATCGGCTCCAACCTTTCGGGTGGTCTCAACAACCTGATGGGCGAACTGGTGAGCAATGGACTCATCACGCCTGAAGCAGCCCAACAGATTGGGCAGTCGCTCGGCAGCAAATTGCCTGCCTTGCAGGAGAAAGCCAATGCACTCGGTCAGAGTGTCGTCGATGCCTTCCGCACAGATACCCGTAATATCTGGGCTGGAAGCGTCATGCTCCGTCAACCTATCTATATGGGTGGCGCCATCATCGCCGCCAACAAGATAGCCGACATCGGTGAGCAGATGGCTGCCAACGACCTGAACATGCAGACACAGAGCACCCTCTACAGCATCGACCGTGCCTACTGGATGGTGGTATCTCTTCGCCAGAAGCAGAAACTCGCCAACAGCTATCGCGACCTAGTACAGAAGCTCAACGAGGATGTTCACAAGATGATCAAGCAAGGCGTTGCCACCAAGGCAGATGGCTTGAAAGTGGATGTCAAGGTGAACGAGGCTGATATGCAAATCATGCAGGTGGAAGATGGATTGACCTTGTCGAAGATGTTGCTCTGCCAACTCTGTGGCATTCCGATGGACCAAGACATCCAACTCGCTGACGAGAACAAGGAATCGCTAGGTATGACGGGACAATTCGTGGATGCCAGCGTACAGCAACAAGCTGCTGCCGACTCTGCCAAGAGCACTCGCCCAGAGCTGAAGATGCTCCAAAACACCGTGGAGCTGACCCAGCAGAGCGTGAAACTCGTACGTGCAGCCAACTTGCCTCACGTAGCTTTGACGGGAGGTTACACCATCTCCAACCCAAATGTCTTCAATGGATTTCAAAAGAGATTCACGGGTGTATGGAATGTTGGAGTCTTGGTACAAGTACCTGTATGGAACTGGTTTGATGGCGCTTACAAGGTGCGTGCCGCAAAGGCTGCCGCCAACATCGCCCAGATGAACCTCGATGACACGCAAGAGAAGATTCACTTGCAAATCACACAGAGCCAATTCAAGGTGAAAGAAGCTGAGCGCAAGCTCAACATGGCGATGAAGAACATCAAGAGTGCCGAGGAAAACTTGCGCTGCGCCAACCTAGGATTCAAAGAGGGCGTGATGGAAATCACCGATGTGATGGCTGCACAGACTGCTTGGCAACAGGCTCAGAGTCAGAAGATTGACGCCGAGATTGACGTCAAGTTGACCCAGGTAGGATTGAACAAGGCATTGGGTATTCTGCAATAAGCTCATTATTCATTATAAATTATACATTATCAATTAAATTACGATTATGTCAAAGAAGTCACAACATAACAATATACTCTTGGCCGTCATCGGTTTTACGGCAGTGGTAGTGCTCGTGGGTGTCATCGGTTTCTTCACCTTGGAGCAGAAAGACGACACCATCCAGGGCGAGGTGGAAGTATCTGAATACAGAGTTTCCTGCAAATTGCCGGGTCGTGTGGTAGAACTGAGAGTGCAGGAGGGCGACTACGTTCACGTGGGCGACACCCTCGCCATCCTCGAAGTGCCAGAAATGAAATCACAGGAGCAGATGCTCCAAGCCACCAATGCCGCTACTGAGGCGATGAAAGACTTGACCGATGCCGGTGCTCGCAAGGAGCAAATCAAGGGTGCCTATGAGTTGGTGCAGCAGGCTGAGGCAGCAGCAGCCATTGCCAAGAAGACCTACGAGCGTATGCAAAACCTCTATAACGAGGGCGTCATCAGCGGACAGAAGCGTGACGAGGCTTTCGCCGCATTCAAGGCGACAGAGGCTCAAGTAGCAGCTGCCAAGAGCCAGTATGAGATGGCAAAGAATGGTGCTCGTGAACAGGAGAAGCGAGTGGCTGCCAGCAACACACAGGCTTCCAAGAGTGCCGTTGATGTAGTGAAGAATCTCTTGAAGGAGACCGTTCAGATTGCCCAGTGCGAGGGCGAGGTCAGCAATGTCTATCCTAAGGTAGGCGAATTGGTGGGTCTCGGTTCTCCTATCATGAGCATCAGCATCATGAGCGACATGTGGGGTACCTTCAATGTACGTGAGGACCACTTGCAAGGCTTGAACAAGGGTGATACCTTCACCGCCTTCGTGCCAGCCTTCAACAAGGACATCAAGATGAAGGTGTATTACTTGAAAGACCAAGGTTCCTATGCCACTTGGAAGGCTACCAAGGACAATGGCGACTACGACCGCAAGACCTTCGAGGTGAAGGCTCGCCCTGTCACCAAGTTGGAGGGTTTGCGCCCTGGAATGTCTTTGATAATTAAGAATTAATAATTAAGAATTCCGGGGTAATGTTCAAGAGTTTATATCATATAGCCCTCAGAGAATGCGGCATCATGTGGAAGAATCCCATCTACTGGTTCTGCATGATACTCTTCCCTATCGTGGTGGTGATTTTCTTCACCACCTTGATGGCTGGCGGAGTGCCAACCGACATGCCTGTGGGTATCGTTGACCAGGACCACACGGCGACCTCCCGACAACTGGTTCACAAGCTCGATGCCTTCCAAACCACCAAGGTGGTGGCACATTACGAGAATGTGGCGGAGGCTCGCCATGCCATCCAGAAGAACGACATCTATGCCTTCCTCTACATCCCCGAAGGCACGGAAGCAGGACTGATGGCTTCCAAGCAACCTAAGATTTCGTTCTACTATAGCAGTGTGTCGCTGGCGGCTGGCTCGCTCCTTTTCCGAGACCTGAAGACCATCTCCACGCTCGGTGGTGCGGCGGCAGGCATGACCAAGTTGGCAGCACTGGGCAAGACCCATGACGAGATCATGACCTTCCTGCAACCTATCGCCGTGGACCTCCACATGATAGGCAACCCATACGCCAACTACAACTATTACTTGTCGAGCGTGATGGTGCCAGGACTTATCATGGTGTTTATCTTCCTGATTACACCTTATTCTATAGGTACGGAGTTGAAGTTCAATCGTGCCAAGGAGTGGATGCGCATGGCAAACAACAATCCTTACCTCGCCATCGCAGGCAAGATGTTGCCACAGACGCTCATCTGGCTCATCATCTTCCTCGCCTTCGAGTTTTACCTCTATTATGTCTTGCAGTTCCCTCATCCGGGTGGCGCCTTGCCTATCGTCTTGCTAGGCATCCTCAGCATTTTGGCTTGCCAGTGCTTTGGCATCTTTGCCTTCGGACTGATGCCATCCCTCCGTATGTCAATGAGTATCTGTTCGCTCTGGGCAGTGGTGAGTTTCTCCATCTGTGGAGCCACCTACCCTATCTTCTCGATGGATGCGCCGATAGAGGCTATCGGACAACTCTTCCCGATGCGTCACTATTACATGATTTATCAGATGAACATCTTCAATGGCTTCCCGATGGGAGATGCCATGCTCCACTGGGGTGCGCTCGTACTCTTCTGCGCCTTGCCGATGCTCACCATCTGGAATATCAAGAAGGCAATGCTGGTTTATAAATATTTACCATAATGATTATGAACGGTTTATTAAATAAGATAGTCAATGGTTTCAGAGACATGTGCTACATCTGGGCGAAGGAAATGCGCAATGTATTTCGTGACGAGGGTGTGCTCATGTTCTGCATCTTGGTGCCGCTAGGTTATCCACTGCTCTATTCGTGGATATACAACAATGAGGTGGTACGAGAGGTGCCAACGGCGATTGTCGATTTGAGCCATAGCCATACCTCCAGGGAGTTCATCCGTGACTTCGATGCGGCTCCCGATACCAAAACGGCATATTTCTGCAATAGTCTTGACGAGGCGAAAGACTTGGTGGCTAAGCAGGCGGTGCATGGCATCCTCTACTTCCCTGCCGACTTCGATACGAAATTGAATCGTGGCGAACAGGCACATGTGGGCGTCTATACCGACATGAGTCTGATGCTCACCTACAAGGCGATTTATCAGACGGCACAAGCCGTGGCAAGCCATATCAACTCCGGCATCCAAGTATCTCAGTCGGGTGGTTTCACCGATCGTGATGACGAGATTACCACCGAACCGCTCGCCTTCGATGAGGTGCCCATCTTCAATACCACGGGTGGTTATGGCAATGCCATCCTGCCAGGTGTGCTGATGCTCATCTTGCAGCAGACGCTTCTGTTGGGCATCGGAATGGCGGCTGGTACATCTAGGGAACTGAATAGAAACCGAGAGTTGGTGCCAGTGAGCGAACATTATGGTGGCATCTTCCGCATCGTGTTTGGCAAAGCATTGTGTTACTTCATGATTTATGCCGTGATGGGCATGTATTTGGCGCTTGTCGTACCGAAGATGTTCAGTTTCGTAAGCATGGTATCGTGGACCACCATCCTCGCCTTCCTCTTACCATTTATCCTATCGTGCATCTTCTTCGGCTTGATGCTCTCCTGCTTGGTAAGATACCGTGAGAATGTGATGCTCTTGGTGGTCTTCACTTCCGTTCCATTGCTCTTCATGACGGGTATCTCCTGGCCACAATCCAATATTCCTGCCTTTTGGCAAGGAGTGGCATGGGTATTTCCATCCACCTTTGGTGTAAGAGGATTCCTTCGCATCAGCAGTATGGGCGCATCCCTTGCCGACATTCTGCCAGAGTTCCGTGCCCTGTGGATACAGACGGGCATCTATTTCCTAGCCACCTGCCTCGTCTTCCGTCAGCAGATACGCAGTGCCAGACTCAATGCCGGCTTGCCCGCCGAGGAAGCGGACGTGGAGGATGAAATGGAAGAAATCTTAGCAGAGAAGAAAGAATAGTACAGAAAAACAACTGTTACAGTGTAACAGAAACATCATAAAACAAGTATCGCATACAGCCAAAAGAGGCTTGGAACCATCAGGATTCCAAGCCTCTTTTTGTATCAATCCATCAAGGCATCACGGCGTATGCCCATTTATTATTTATACTTTATAATTTATCATTTAATCAATGTGTTCCCACAATCTTGGTAGGAGCCTGCTCCTTGTTGCGGCGATTCACCACCGTCACCACGCTTTGGGCGAGGCTGAGGAAGGCTTGACCCGTGATAGTATCCACCTTGGTAGCAGCTGGAGCACCATCATCGCCACCCTCACAGATACTCTGTACGATAGGAATCTGGGCGAGCAATGGCACATTCATCTCCTTCGCCAAGTTCTTGCAACCCTCCTTGCCAAAGATATAATACTTGTTCTCTGGCAACTCGGCTGGCGTGAAGTAAGCCATGTTCTCTATCAGTCCGAGGATAGGCACGTTCACCTTGTCATTCTGATACATGTCGATACCCTTGCGAGCATCGGCGAGAGCCACCTGCTGAGGTGTGCTCACGATGACAGCACCCGTGATGGCCAGCGTCTGAAGAAGCGTCAAGTGGATGTCACTGGTGCCAGGAGGTGTATCGAGGATGAAGTAATCCAAGTCACCCCAGTCGGCATCGGCGATGAGCTGCTTCAAGGCCGAGCAAGCCATGCCACCACGCCACAAAGTAGCCGTGGTAGGACTTACGAAGAAGCCGATGCTGAGCAACTTCACACCATATTTCTCGATAGGTTCGATGAGGTCTCTGCCATCCTTGTGAACTGAGTAAGGACGTTCTTCCTCCACACCAAACATCTTTGGCATGGAAGGACCGAAGATGTCGGTATCGAGCAAACCTACCTTATAGCCCAACTTAGCGAGGGCGATGGCCAAGTTGGCAGAGACAGTGCTCTTGCCCACTCCACCCTTGCCCGAACTAACGGCAATGACGTTCTTCACTTGTGGCAACAACTTGCCGACCTCTGGACGTGGAGCCGACTTAAACTCCGTGACGATTTCCACCTCCACCTCCTTGGAGATGTGGTAGTGGATGGCAGCCTCAGCCGCCTTCACGGTACTCTTGAGAAATGGGTCGGTGTCACGAGGGAAAAGCAACACCACCTTCACCTTCATACCGTTGATGCTAGGCGTATCAGCCAGCATCTCGCTCTCTATGAGGTTCTTCTTGGTACCAGGGTAGATCACCGTGGCGAGAGCCTCTTCTATCAATTTAGGATATAATGTCATTATCAACTTTTGATTTACTTGTGAATATTCAGTCTTAAATATCTGCGTGATGCGAGCAAAAGCTATGCCATCCTTCACAGATAACTTTGCAAAAATACCAATAAATTATGTAATAAACAAATAAAAGCTAAATAATTTCAGATATTAAACACTTTTGTGTATCTTTGCAGAAATCACATTATCTCACAGAGAATCGCAAGACGCCTCTGTAATACAACATCATAAAACTAGAAGAAAATGAATTACAAGAAGATATGGCTCAGCTTTGTCCTGGGCTTAGCTTGCTTGTCATGCCAAGACATCACTGCATCAACAGTCAGCCATCGAAACGGTGCTTTCAGCAAGAGTAAGGAGGCATCCACCAAGGTCAAGAAGACCGAAGTGCAAACTGCGCCCCCATGCGTCTATTGGACGGATGGCAACGGCAGAGTGACCTACACCGTCAACGCCAACACATCGACCGTGGTGAAGAAAGCACTCGAAATGTTTGAGAGCGACATGAAGGCTGTGACGGGGCTTGCAGCCAAGCAGAAGGCAGGCGCTCCCCTCCAGATATACCAGCTCGACATGCTCACCAACAAGGAGTTCTCTGCCCTGGAGAAGTCGGGCGTGCCTATCCACAAGATCATCACCGCCCACGACGCCTACTACATTGGCGTGAGCAACAACAAACTGATGGTTGTAGGAAGCGATGCCCGTGGCACGGCATACGCCATCATGTACCTTTCACAGAAAGCAGGTGTCTCGCCTTGGGCGGCATGGAACGGCGTGAAACCTCAGCATCGCCGCACCCTCTCTACTCCATCCGACCTGACGTGGATTATGAAGCCTCGCATCGAGTTCAGAGGATTCGCACTGAACGGAAGTCAATGGATGAAGCCACAAAACTACAGTGAGATAGCCCGACTGATGTTGCGACTGAGATGCAACACGCTCTGGCAGGTGGATGGCAAGCACAACGCCGCTTACGACAAGGCAGTAGTGGATAGCTTCGACCTCTGCGTGGCTGAGAACTACAAGGTGACGGAGGTGCTCGGCAAGAAGCATAAGAAGCACAAGAGAAACATCGACAACGTGAAGATGGTCTTCGATGATGAACAGATTCAGCTTTCATGCGTGGCTCCCGGCTTGCTCCTCGAAGTCCTCACCAACAAGGACTTCCATGAAAACAAGAGTTCTCATCACGACAAGTCGCACGCCTCCGATGCCTCCAATGGCAAGCATTCATCAGCTTCATCCAATGGCAAGCACTACGCCAATGTCGAGGATGATGCCTGGATAGCCAACGTGACCAATCCGAAGCTCTCCATGCTCCAACTGTCGATGATGACCGACTTGGCTTGGAACGAGAATGCCCTGAAGATGGGCAACAAGCTGTACCTACAGAAATGGCTCAGCGAGCAGTTTGGCAACGACCTCGGCAAGCGCCTCCTCCCCTTGATGGCGGAATACTACCGCTTGACCAGCATCCGTCAACCAGCTTACATGGCGATGCCATACGGCGACACCGAGTTCCACTCTGGCGAGTTTGGCAATGAGCTGGAGCGTTATCTCTACGCCTACGAC
>FR893227.1:0-253 GCA_000436035.1 Prevotella sp. CAG:732
TTTTAACACGTATTCACATTTCAAGGCGGTCGAGAGGACAAAACTCCTTATATTATACATGCACACGCCTCCGTGGGCGTGGGCGCACACATACGTCTGCACTCATATACGCATACTATAATAAGATTCAAAGTCGCCTAACATCCACATCCATCCACTTCCTCAGCCTTTCGACCAGAGACTCCCCTCAGTTAAAGACAGAGAACTCGATTCCGTATATCTTTTGGCGGTCGTCAAAAGATTGTGTGGCAAC
>FR893227.1:275-7735 GCA_000436035.1 Prevotella sp. CAG:732
GCCCCCCCCCCCCAAAAAACGCCACACGCCCGCCATAAGATATTTTGGCGGTCGCCAAAAGATTGCGTGACATATGCGATGCAATCATTATGACGCAGTTTTGCCATCTCTTTGGCTATATCCTTCAAGCTCTTACGCCTAGGACACATAGACACAAGGATATTGGTTCTGGCATTTATCGAAAGCCGAGCACCATCTTGCAGTCAGCTTACTGACTTACTACACAGTAACGATTCTTTACAACCTCCCTTGCCCCCCGCTTTTCCATCCACTACGCAGCCGCCGCTCCCTGACTAGGTAAAAATTCACGCCTAACTAGGGAAGAATTTTTCCCTAACTAGGAAAAAATGAAAGTGGTACTAGGCGTAGGAAGATGGACAGAGCGAAGTCTTTATAGCAATTCCATGAAATAAGTTGACAACAGAGGTGTGTATAAAATGTATCATTTGCTTTACGTTATGTTTCATTTATCAGCAAATGCGTATCAATGGCGTACTTTTGCGCTATAAATAATCTTAAAACCGTTGGAAGTTTCCAAATAAAATAGTACTTTTGTGGTCGAGAAATCCAAATTCAGCAGTATAAGCTCTTAGTAAGACAGACAAGAATCTAAATTATTAAATATACAAAAACAATACTATTATGGTAAGTAACAACATTCCAGTAGTCAAGCTCGGTATCATCGCCGTTAGCCGTGACTGTTTCCCTATCGCTCTCTCAACTCAGCGTCGTGAGAACATCGTAAAAGAATACAAAGGTGACTTGTACAACTGCAAGACCACTGTTGAGAACGAGCAAGATATGCTCAAGGCTGTAGCCGACGTAAAGGAGCAGGGCTGTAACGCCTTGGTTGTTTTCCTCGGCAACTTCGGTCCTGAGACCCCAGAGACTTTGATTGCAAAGAACTTCGATGGTCCTGTGATGTTTGTTGCAGCAGCAGAAGGTGATGGCGACATGATCAATGGTCGTGGTGACGCTTATTGCGGTATGCTCAACTGCTCTTACAACCTCGGCATGCGCCACTTGAAAGGCTATATCCCTGAGTACCCTGTAGGTACAGCAGAGGATGTTGCCAAGATGATCCAGGACTTCGTACCAGTAGCACGTGTCATCCTCGGTTTGAAGGGCTTGAAGATCATCACATTCGGTCCACGTCCACAGGACTTCTTCGCTTGCAACGCTCCTATCAAGGGCTTGTATGAACTCGGCGTAGAGATTGAGGAGAACTCTGAGCTTGACTTGCTCGTATCTTATAAGGAGCACGAGAACGACCCACGTATCGATGGCGTCTGCAAGGAGATGGCAGAAGAGATGGGCGAAGGCAAGTACTATCCTGACTTGAGCCGCCGCATGGCACAGTTTGAGTTGACATTGCTCGACTGGGCAGAAAACCACAAGGGTTCACGCCAGTATGTAGCATTCGCCGACAAGTGCTGGCCAGCCTTCCCAAGCCAGTTCGGTTTCGAGCCTTGCTACGTGAACAGCCGTTTGGTAAGCCGTGGCATCCCTGTAGCTTGCGAGGTTGATATCTATGGTGCTTTGTCTGAGTACATCGGTATGTGCGCATCTGACGATACTGTGACATTGCTCGACATCAACAACTCTGTACCTAAGTACATCTATGACGAGGACATCGTAGGCAAGTACGACTATAAGTTGACCGATACCTTCATGGGCTTCCACTGCGGTAACACTCCACAATGCAAGATGTGCGCTACCCGTGCCATCAAGTATCAGTTGATTCAGAACCGCTTGTTGGAGAACGGTGGCAAGCCAGACTTCACACGTGGTACCTTGGAGGGTGACATCGCAGCTAGCGACATCACATTCTATCGCTTGCAGTGCGACTCAGAGGGCAACCTCCGTTCTTATATCGCTGAGGGTGAGGTACTTGATGTTCCTACTCGTTCATTCGGTGGTATCGGTATCTTCGCTATTCCTGAGATGGGTCGCTTCTATCGTCACGTATTGATCCAGAAGGGTTATCCTCACCATGGTGCCGTAGCCTTCTCTCACGTAGGCAAGACCCTGTTCGAGGTGTTCAAGTATCTTGGCATCAAGGACATCGCTTACAATCAGCCTAAGAGCTTGCCTTACCCAACAGAGAATCCTTGGGCTTAAGGATTAAGCAGAAAGTGAAGAACGAAGAGTGAAGAGAGAAGAATTCTCTTGCTTTTCGGGATGATAAGATATAATAAAGCCTCGCTCCCGAAATGGAAGCGAGGCTTTATTTGGTTTGGTTGGCATGTAGGCTACCTATAGCTTGTTGCCGTAGAAATATGTACAAAAAAGTTTGGGACTTTCGAAAAATAATCGTACTTTTGTGCCAAAGTATTATAAAACAAGCAAATTCTAAGATGGCAGCATTGAAATTATACCCAGTGGGAATCCAAACATTCTCGGAGATTATCAATCGTGACCTTCGATATGTTGACAAGACGGAATATATCTATCGTATGGCGCATAGCGGTGGAAAGCATTTCTTCTTGAGTCGCCCACGTCGATTCGGCAAGTCACTCCTAGCTTCCACATTCCAGAGTTATTTCGAGGGCAAGAAGGAACTTTTCAAGGGACTTGCGATCGAGAAACTAGAGAAGGAATGGACAGAATATCCTGTGCTTCACTTCAGCATGGCTGGTGGAAAGCATATGGAGAAGGAGCAATTACAGAGATACCTTCTTTATATTTTAAAGATGAATGAGGAGAGATTTGGTATCGAGAATGATGCTATCGACCCCAATATTCGATTGAGTAGTTTGATACAGACTCTTTACAAAAAAATGGGAAAACAGGTGGTCGTCCTCATTGACGAATACGATGCCCCCTTATTGGATGTTGTCCATAAGGAGGCAGAGCTTAAGGAGTTGCGTGATATGATGCGCAATTTCTATAGTCCCCTGAAAGATTGTGAGCCATATCTCCGCTTTGTATTCTTGACTGGCATTACCAAGTTCTCACAGATGAGTATCTTCAGCGAGCTGAATAATATTACGAATGTGAGCATGTTGCCCCAGTATGCTGGCATCTGTGGTATCACGATGGAAGAACTAGAGACGGAAATGTCGGCAGATGTTGATGCCTTGGGTGAGAAGTTGGGCAAGACAAGGGAAGAAACACTAGCTGCACTTCGGGAGTATTATGATGGCTATCATTTTGCAGATGTATCACCTGATATTTTCAACCCTTTCAGCCTACTCAATGCAATGACAAATGGTAACTTAGACTACTATTGGTTTGCATCAGGCACGCCTACTTACTTGATCAACATGCTCAACAAGTTCCAGGTGATGCCATCAGAGATAGGAGGGAGCGAGGCAGACAAGTCGGAGTTTGACGCACCTACCGAAAAGATGACCACCATCATGCCGTTGCTCTATCAGAGTGGCTACATCACCATCAAGGGGTATGACCCAGAGACAGAACTCTATCTGCTCGACATCCCTAACAAGGAAATCCGTGTCGGCTTGTATCGTTGCCTCTTACCTTATTATATTGGCATGAATACCGTGAAAGGTACAACGACTATCGCCAAGATGTCGGCTGCCATCCGTCACAATGACATCGACAAGGCTTTGGAGATGCTGCAAACCTATCTCGGCACCATCCCTTATTGTGACAATACTGATTACGAGGGGCATTACCAGCAGATGATGTATGTCATCTTCTCCATCTTGGACAATTACGTCGATGTGGAGGTTCGTACCCTAAAAGGGCGTGTTGACATGGTGCTCCGCACTGCCACTCATCTTTATCTTTTTGAGTTGAAACTCAACCAAAGTTCCGATGTGGCAATGAGGCAAATTGACCTTAAGGAATACCCGAAACGTTTCGCCCTCTGTGGGTTGCCTATCGTGAAAATAGGCATCAACTTTGATGTGGCGACACACAATATAACAGATTGGAAAATAGAAGAATAAGTAATTATAAACGATATAACTCATAAAGAGGGTGTGTCATAAGTTAATGGCGCCCCCTCTTATTTTTCAGATTAGCTATGGTTCCTAAGAAAAAGGCAATGAGATTTGTCCACAATTTGAGACATTCTCATTACCTTTTTGTGTACATATATATAACCTATTGAACAAATCTTCAGAAAACTTTATTCTGCTTCGAGATAGATGACACGAGAAGACCAATCGTTCTTCTTGCCCCAATCTACATCGTGGGTGTAAGGCATCTCCAAGCCGTGCTCCATCAGGAACTTGCCGGAGTAAGACTTGCCCTCGCAGTCGAGAGGCTTGTTGTCGATGACATCCAATTCACGTACCTTATACATCTTGTTGGCATCCAAACCAGCCATCTTCACTCTTGGAAGGTGAGCATTGTAGAAGTTGGCGAGTTTCCACCAGTAGAAGACAGCCTTGTCCTTCGCCTCGCTCACGTACATGATGGAACTCAAACCCTGGTTGTCGTAAGGAGATACCAAGCGATAGAGGTCGCCAAACTGTACCACTGGACGAATCTGCTTGTACTCGGAGATAGCCTTCTTGCAGAGAGCCTTCTCCTCATCGGTCATGTTCTTAGGCTGAATCTCCATACCCAGGCGACCGCTCATCGCCACGTCAATGCGATACTTCAAGGAAGTGGTGCGGAAGACGGTATGATTAGGAACGGCGGAGATATGACTTGCCATGGCAATGGCTGGGAAGAAGTAGCTGGTGCCATACTGCATGTAGATGCGCTGGAGGGCATCGGTGTTGTCGCTTACCCAGAACTCGTCGAAACCACGGAGACACCCCCAGTTGGCACGACCACCACCGCTGGCACAGCACTGAATGACAACATCTTTGTACTTGGCGCGGATGCGATCCATCACCTTGGCAAAACCAGCATGGTATGCGATATACATGTGACTCTGGTCTGCCATCGGGAGATACTGGCTACCATGGTTCATGATTGCCATGTTGGCATCCCACTTGATATAAGCAATCTCAGGATACTTGGTGAGCAAGTTGTCAACGACACCGAATACGAAGTCCTGCACCTTAGGATTGGCGAGGTCGAGCACGAGTTGCGTGCCACCACGACCCAAGACAGCATCACGCTTAGGAGCCTTGACAATCCAGTCGGGATGCTTCTCGTAGAGTTCGCTCACACTGTTGGTCATCTCTGGCTCTATCCAGATACCAAACTTCACGCCATTCTTCTTGGCATCACGGAGCAAGCCCTCGATACCATCAGGCAACTTGTTGGTATCTACCACCCAGTCGCCCAAGGCGCAGTTGTCGGTCTTGCGAGGATATTTCTTGCCAAACCATCCATCGTCCATCACGAAGAGTTCTCCACCCATCGAGTGGATGTCAGCCATCATCTGGTCCATACCCTTCTGGTTGATGTCGAAATAGACACCCTCCCAGGAGTTGAGGAGGATGTCACGCTCCTTGTCGCCATGGGCTAGGATGTACTTGCGACCCCACTTGTGGAAATTGCGGCTCGCACCGCTCAATCCCTCGGTAGAGTAAGTGAGTGCCAAGGCTGGGGTCTTGAAAGTCTCGCCCTTCTTCAAGTGATACTCTGAGTTCTGCTCATTGATGCCAGCGAAGAAGTAGTGATACTCGGTATCATCGGTTACGGTCTTCAACTTGTAGTTGCCGCTATAGACGATGGCTGCTCCGATGACATCGCCCGTATTCTCCTGTCCCTTGCCATTCAGCGAGAACATCACCTCGCCATGGTCGGTATGGGAGTTG
This sequence comes from Prevotella sp. CAG:732, assembly GCA_000436035.1. Taxonomy (GTDB): domain Bacteria; phylum Bacteroidota; class Bacteroidia; order Bacteroidales; family Bacteroidaceae; genus Prevotella. The sequence goes on from FR893227.1 coordinate 5,966, forward strand.
CGAGTGCCATCGTTGTTGCGGATGACGAACTCGCCCGGTTGCAATTTCTCGTGAGAGAGCTGTCCCTCGTTAGCCCAAGTGCCAGAGAGATGGCTCATCCATACATCGCCACGGCGGATAGGAAGCATGGCAGAAGCGAAGGTGGTGAGGGTGACGGTACCCTTCTCGCCATTGGCGATCTCGGTCCACGCCTCGATCATATCTACATCATTATATGCACGATACTTTAAGTCCACCTTTATATTATATACAGGGTCCCTGAGGTGGATGGTGGTCACCGTGGTGTTGCCCTCGCTCTTCACCTCGCTGCCCGTAGCCACAAGGGCTGTGGAGAGGTTGCCATCGCTATGACGCATGGCGAGCGCAGCCTCAGCAGGGGTGTTCAAGCCGTATGCAGGATAAGCATCCATTCTGCCATCCGTAGCCACCTTGAGGTTCTGCAAGTCACTGTTGTTCAACTTAGTGCCGAAATAGAGATACTGAGCAGGTTTGCCATTCTCGACATCGAGTACGAGCGACATACCCTTGGTATTCACCGATACCTGTTCTGCCATCGCCGGCATAGCGATGGTCATGAGTAAGAGAGCTAATGATTTTAACTTCATGTTGTATAGTTCAGTTATTAGTAATTATTCGTTTCCGATTGCATTCGGAGGTCATTCGAATGGAGTTAGAACATCATTCCGACTGCAAAAATATAAAAATAAAGCTTACCCTCCAATACTTTCTTGCCTTATTTTTCGGCGGAAAGCAGAAAATGGCAAAGAAAAGACAAATAAAGCAAAGGGACCGCATTAAGATTTACTAAAAAGGCAGAGAAGTCGAAAATTCTTATTACCTTTGCAGAAGATTTGCTGCACTCGGCAATTTGAAAGCAAGCTTTCATTGCACTCGTTTGCATCATCTTTGTCGCCATAAAAAGAAACAATATGAAACTCAAGATTCATTTCAGTCATAAGGAGGAGCTTTGGAACTCCTGGTCACATGCCGGTGGCATCCTGTTGGGTGTCGTCTTCGGCATCATCTTCCTGTATTGGTGCTTCACGGAGCATAACGGTTGGGCAACGGCAGGCGTCATCCTCTACCTCTTCGGCATGCTCATGTCGTATATCGCCTCCACCACCTACCATGCCCTCTCGGCTTGGAGCAAGTGGAAGGAGCGACTGCGCAAGTGGGACCATGCCGCCATCTACTGGCACATCGCCGGTTCCTACTCGCCTATCACTCTGATTGCCCTGCGCGACCAAGGCTACTGGGGATGGAGCCTCTTCATCTTCATCTGGGCGTGTGCCATTGTTGGCACCGTGATGAGTTTTGCCAAACTGAAGGACCACAGCAACTTGGAGACGCTCTGCTTCGTGGGCATGGGACTGTCGGTGCTCGTGGCTTTCAAGCCTCTGTTAGATTCCGTATCCGCAGCCACGGTGGCGTGGATCATCGCCGAGGGCGTCTGCTATATCACGGGAGCCGTGTTCTACAGCATCAACAAGAAGAAATACATGCATTCCGTGTTCCATTTCTTTGTTTTGGCAGGTAGCGTCTGCCACATCATCGCCGTTTGGGACATTCTGATGAAATACATTTAAGTAAGCATAAAGGCATCGAAAAGTGAAGCTTTTCGGTGCCTTTGCTTTTTATAATAAGGTGATAATGTTAACATTACGTTAAAGTCTGAAAATAATTGGCCAGAAGTTTGGAACTTATTGCAGAAAAGCATACCTTTGCAGTGTTCTATTATAGTAGTACACTAAAACATTAAAGATTATGATA
>FR893228.1:0-12828 GCA_000436035.1 Prevotella sp. CAG:732
GTGACTCGAAATTAATTCAGCAGACCCTAACTAAAGAGAAAACTCTATAATTCCAATCAGGTTCTCCTATAATTATTGCATTACTCAGTTTTACAAACATTTTATCAGAATGATTGTCATCAATAGACTTAATATTTGAAGTACCAATTGCCTTCAACAATTCTTGAACAGATACATTAAATTCCATCTTATTTACAATTAACTCCAACTATAACGTTCATTTACTTTCTGATAATAATTGTCTACAATATCTCTAACATTAGAATGTGAAAGCATCTCAGATATTGATTGCATACATTTATTTTTATTGGCCTGTCTAAATTGTCCTTTAAAGAATTCCATATAAACATCACAAACCTGACTGGAAATGTCAGCAATCACAACTGGAGCCAAAGTAGTCCCAGAATTCCGCCGATATTCCAGACACATATCGACAGCATACATTGTTGCAGACTTTTCCAAATCAGAGAGGAAAATATCATGTTTGAAATCACAAGATAATTTTTCTATATTACGAACAATATCTTGTTTAAAAGCTTCGCGCATGTCTGACAAATGAAACCAATCGTTTCCTGTTTGTTCATAGAAGGTGACCAAACCTTCGTTTATTTTTTTCTGTCTTTCATCCATGCCACAGCAAAGATTATTCTTTACACCAGCCTCATAGTCTTTGGAAGAAATTTCCTCTATGCCATTTCTTGTCATCGGAACATATATTCCATCCATAATCTTTACAATATATGCTGATGGGGTTCTTTTAACCAATTCACCCACCATTCCGTTCTTTGGATAGAAATTATGTTTAGCCCACTCATTTTTGTTGGCATATACCCCGTCTACATATTCTCTTGTAGTAGAAAGGCATTCTCCTTGGTCTATAATTCTAACATACATAGTTTTAATCTATTAAGTTTATATCTCTATGATAATAAAAAGGAAGAGGCAACGTATTACCATTGCATTCGGATATCACTACAACCTGGTTAAAAAATTGAAGTTCTACCCGTTGATTCGCTCCACCCCCAAAAATCTTATACGTTACAGCCTTACTCTTTACAGGACTGATAAATCTCAAATAAAGATCACGTTGACAAATGTTTGACTCTATTAAACGGGCATCTTGATTTGCCGTTTCAAACTCTGCAAACATTTTCAATACCATATTGTTTGTCGAGAGAGACTTAGCCAAGAAGCCTGTAATATTATTATCTGTCAAGACAAATTTATCTACGAGTAAAGCATATAATAAGAGTACATCTTCCAATGTATATTCTCCGAATAGATGAGAATTTTTTATCTTTTGGTAATCACCATATCTTCGCTCCATAAGGAGTAATCCATATGTAGTTAAGCCGTTGTAATTGAAACTGCCCCAATTACCCTGATAGAACTTATTAAACGCTTCGATTTCCTTTGCCCTAAACTGAGGTTTAGATTGAGATTGCCTATAACCATAAAGAGAGGAAAGATACGCATCATATTCATACCCTAATGGTGTATTTGGCATCAATACTACAACTTTCCAAAAAGGACCATAGTTCCTTGACAAATGAAGGAAGCTCTTAACAAAATAATTATCAGCATATTCTTTAGCCAAAAGACTATTAACAGCAAATATCCGTGACATGTATTTTACAAAAACACAGCGGTCATGATGTTTGTTAAGCTGCAATATTATCTCAGAATTATAACCTTGATTATTTTCTTCACCATTTTCCAAAAACTTTCGTGGTATAACTAAAGGGGAAAAATTCTGCGTTCTAAAAAAGAAGTCAATAAAAACATCATCAATATAGTTTTCTATAACTTCTTTTTTAGAATTACTAACGACAACATTTCGATTCTCACCATACAAATCATCACCAGTAATCTCTAAATAATGATGGAAATGCAGGTCAGCAACCAATTTGTCTATAAGCTTATCAGAACGTATCATCCCCATTAAATTAAAAATAGACAAGACGTGTCGAAGAGACGGCATAAGTCCCTTAGAATTTGCTTGTCATAAACAATAGGATTCAGGAAACCATCATATCTTATGATGCCATTCTCTGTAACAACAAGACCATTTGTTGACAAACGGTGTAATCCTAGTTTTAACCCAAACTTAGAATACGTAATCTTTTCCGTATCAATAACAGCCTTTCCCACTAAACCATACTGTTTCTTAGCCAAAAAGATTAACTCCTGCAGACGAAGCATGGTTGCATCGTTTGCAACTCCTTTCACACCATAAGTTTTTTCTATTGTAATCATACAAATCTTGGATAAATCAAATTATACAACTGAATATTATCTGGAACAGAAGGGGGCATAAGTCCCACATAATCTAAAGTTTTATTCCAAAAAGAACACTTTAAGTTACTTCCATAACGATACACTATATTGCCATATTCCTTATAGAAATTTGGAAATATCAAACCAGACATTTCCATCAAATCTGGGTTATAAGATTTTCCAAAATCTATCTTGTCTTTACCTATCTTTATATATGGAGTTGGATTATCTGCCAAAGCAATACCATTTTCCAAGATACCAGATAAGTGCATACATGCAGCAGAAGTTATATGTCTAACGGAAGCATCCAGCTCAATAGCAATATCATTAAAATCTATATACATATCATCGACTAATTATTCTTCCAAAAAGTAATAGCTTCGCCAATATTCATCGCTGGTAAATTTGCTAATGTAGAAATCAACCTCCATAAAGTGACCTCGGAATCTGCAATTTCACCGTCAGCAGCCATAATTGTTGCCAAATAACCTGTTACATATTTTTTCTGCTCTTGATTCATTGCAGAAATAACAGCAATTGCATGTCCAAAATCCAAAGCATCCGCCAAATTCCAGAAATCCATACCAGCATCAGGATTTACTCCAAACTTAACCATTTCAAGTGCCATTACAGACAATTCTGATTTTTCTACTTTTCCATCAACAGCAACCATTGCCTTTGCTAACTTTACAATAGCAGATAATTCCAAACCATTAAATTGCATAGTTATAATTACATTACACAACTTGTTCCCAGAAGTTGCATTAGTTATTAAAGTTATTATGAATTGGCGTGGGACTATTGCCTTTTCGCCAGAATAGAGGTTGTGGAAGGACCTATCTGCTAGCATAGGACAATAGCCCACGCCAAAAGGGTATATCATTCCTTTTCCATTTTGAAAAGGATACAATAATCCTAAAGGCGTGAGAATACTGTTCACTATCCAAGCAGATTTCGAAACTTCCACATTTCTATTCTAGGATAACGTTCAATACGCTCATTCATTTGAGTCTTCATCGCAGCCGTTCTTTTCCGTCTGCTCCAACTCTGACCGCAAAAGTAAGCAATATTCTTGATACTGCCAAACTTTTTGCCTTTTTTTTATCGTTAGGGCTCGATTTTTCTCAAAAGGATAAGAAAAAGGCATCGGATGCCGCCACTGCCGAAAAGATAACACTTCCACATTCCTATTCCATGACGGCTCCGATGCCTATATAATACCTAAAACTTTCCTATCTTCCTTTTCCGTTTAGTTCTTCACCACCGTCCCCTTTCTGGCATTCACCGTAAAATTACCAAGGGATGTCTTGACTTTATAAACGCCATTCTTTGATGATAACAGCATTGCCGATATTCCCATAAAGCTGACGCCGCCATCCTTCTTCTCTATGGTGTACTTTCCGAAAGGAGTAGCTACGATAATATGGTGCTTGGTGTTTTCAACTACGCCATACACCGTGCCGGATGGAGCCTGCTTCACCTGCTCGGCTACACTCTTTACGGCATTTGCCACATCGGTGTTGTTACTCTTTGCAAAACTGGTTGTGGTGGCAGCTACTACCATCATCAACGAAATCATAATCTTCTTCATACCGATTATATATTAAAAGGGTTATACTTCATTTTCCTCGTTCCACGATTCTTTCTTTCCATCGCTTCTCGATTACGAGTGCAAAAGTAAGAAGATTATTTCTATCCTCCAAATATCCAAACTTGCCTTGTATGAAATGCCGGGCTGAATGTACCAAATGACAAAACGGATGCTTGACATTACTCATCAAGCATCCGTTTTAACCCACATTGCAGCAGCCTTTGGTGAAAAACTTAAAGATTCCTAACGAAATCCTAGATTTTGGCAGTTTTCTGCCAATTTCCTAGCTGCTTTTGCATAAAGATTTCTAATTTGCGACGAATTTTCTCCATACAAGTTCCCTAAAACCAGGAGAGAAAGAGGACAATTCCCAGAAAAAGTACGATGAAGCCCAAGGAAAAACATGATAAGCCCCAAGGAAAAGTATGATAAGCCTAAGGAAATGAGTTAATCATAAGCTTTAACTAGTTAATCACAATACTATAACTAACTAAACACAAGCTTTAACTAGCTAATCACAACTTATGATTAACTCTATCTCCTAGGAATAACAGGTTTATTTCCTATCGTTATATACTTTATATCATATACTTACAAGGTTATTCATCAGGGAAAAGCAAACTTTTCGCAAGAAACTTTTGCTTTTTCTGAAAATAATCGTACCTTTGTGGGTACATTACTAAAAATAAGAATCTATGGCAAATTACGTAAAGCAAGAATTGCCTAATCTCAACGGTAAGGGAGAGGACAGAAGTTATTATCGCATCCTGAAAAGAGGAAATGTAAACAACGAGCAACTGATCGACCGCATTTGCAATGTCGGCGGCAGCAGCCTGAGCCGTGGAGCCATCATCCACGTCCTCACTACCGTGGCGGAGGAGATGGCACGCCAGTTGGCAGACGGTTATTCGGTGACCCTCGATGGCATCGGCACCTTCTCAGCCACCATCGGCGTGAAGGAAGGCAAGGAACAAGATACATTTTATGGAGAGGAAGTAAAACGAAACGCCAAGAGCTTGGAGGTGAAGAACGTGACCTTCCGCTCCGACAAGGAATTGGTAAAGGAAGTAAACAGACGATGCGACCTGAAGCGAGCCGGTGTCTTCCAAATCCATCGCTCTAAATATAATAAGGAGGAGCGACTGAAGTTGGCTCTCGACTATCTGTCTTCCCACTCCGTGATGCGTATCCAAGACTATGTGGAGCTGACCGGCTTGTCTCGCACCTCTGCCACCCTGGAACTGAAGGAGTTTCGCGAGAACCCTGAGTCGGGAATCACTTTCAACGGCAGAGGCACAACAAAGGTTTATATCAAGAGGGGATAGAAAATGGGAAAAATGTCCTTTCTGACCAAGGATATACCCCCAAAAGCTTTGTTCATCCAATAATTATTCGTACTTTTGCAGTCGCAATCATAACTAAAGTATAAAGCCTATGTGGAACATCGCCCAATATTTCCCGATAACCGACCCTACGCTGATCTTCTTCGTAGTGTTGCTCATCATCCTCTTCGCCCCTATCATCATGGGTAAACTTCGTATTCCCCATATCATCGGAATGGTACTGGCTGGCGTGCTCGTCGGTAAGTATGGACTCAATATCCTGGAGAGGGATTCATCGTTTGAGCTGTTCGGCAAGGTGGGACTTTATTACATCATGTTCCTCGCCGCCCTGGAGATGGACATGGAGGGCATGAAGAAAAACAAGGGGCGACTGCTCATCTATGGCTTGCTCACCTGCTTCATCCCTTTCGTCTTGACCTACGGCATGAGCATCCACCTATTGCACTATTCTCAGAAGGCTTCCTTGTTGCTGAGCTGCATCATGGCTTCCAATACCTTGATTGCCTACCCTATCGTCTCCCGATTTGGTCTTCAGCAGAAGCCGAGCGTCACCCTGAGCGTAGGTTCCAGCATGATTTCCCTCTTGATAGCACTGGTGATTCTCGCCGGCCTCGTCGCCTCGTTCAGCAAACATGATGGCGTACTCTTCTGGGTATTCTTCATTGCCAAGTTTGCTGCTTACTGTGCCGTGATGATCATGCTGATACCTCGCTTGACTCGTTGGTTCTTGCGAAGATACAGCGATGCGGTGATGCAGTTTATCTTCGTGATGGCGATGCTCTTCATGAGTGCGGCACTCTCCCAAATAGTGGGTATCGAGGGAGTCTTCGGCGCATTCTTTGCCGGTCTTATATTAAATAGGTATATACCGCATGTCTCTCCGCTGATGAACCGCTTGGAGTTTATCGGCAACGCTCTCTTCATTCCTTATTTCTTGATAGGAGTGGGCATGCTCATCAATATCAACTTGCTCTTCCAGGGTGGTCACATCCTATGGGTGGTGCTCTGCATCGTCTTCTTCGGCACACTCGGAAAGGCGATAGCAGCCTATGCCGCTTGTATCGGTTTCCGTCTGCCGCTCAGTTCGGGACACATGATGTTCGGTCTTACCTCCGCCCATGCCGCTGGCAGTATCGCCATGGTGATGGTGGGAATGAACATCCTCGTGGCTCCTGGTACCTATCTTGTCAATGACGACATGCTCAACGGCGTAGTCATCATGATACTCATCACTTGCATCATCTCTTCTCTCCTCACCGATTGGTCTTCCCGACAGATCGTGCTACGTGACAAGGAGTTGCCGGAAGCTGAAGACGAGAAGAAAGGCAATGACGAGAAGATTCTCGTGCCAGTGAGATACCCTGAATATGCCGACAACCTGATGAGCCTCGCTTTCTTGGTGAAAAACCAGAAGTTGAACCGCGGCCTGGTTTGTCTCAACGTGGTCTATGACGACAAGGACATGAGATACAACCAGGAACAGGGCAAGCGACTCTTAGAGCATTGCAGCCAACTGGCTGCTGCCACCGATGTGATGACCCAAACCCAAGTGCGTATCGCCGCCAACATCGCCAATGGTATCAAGCATGCCTTCAATGAATTCCAGTGCTCGGAGATCATCATCGGAATGCACATGCACCCTGAGATTTCCCCTAAGTTCTGGGGCGAATTCCACCAAAGCCTTTTCAATGGTTTGAGCCGTCAGATTATCATGGCTCGTATCAAGCAACCACTCAATACGATACGCCGCATCCAAGTGGCAGTGCCTTCGAGAGCCGAGTTTGAGCCAGGCTTCTACCGTTGGCTCGAACGCTTATCCCGACTGGCTGGCAACCTAGATTGCCGCATCATCTTCCATGGTCGCAGCGAGACTTTGGCTCTCATCAATGAGTATATCCAAAACCGCCATCAAGAGGTACGTGCCGACTACACGGTGATGAACCATTGGAACGAGATGCCACAGTTGGCTGCACAGATTTCCACCGACCACATGTTTGTTGTAATCACGGCTCGTAAGGGAACGATGTCTTACAAGACAGCTTTGGAAAGATTGCCTGAGGAAATCACCAAGTTCTTCTCTGGCACCAACTTGATGATTATCTTCCCTGACCAGTATGGCGATGCCTCCGGCAACACATTGACCTTCGCCGAGCCTCAGCACCAGGAGGAAATCAGTGCTTACGAGGCATTCAGTGCTTGGATGCGGAAGCATTTGAAGAGATAACATTGAGCAAGAAAGTGAAGCTTTCTGCATCAGAAATGAGAGGAAAGTAGGAAGAAAAGCAAGAGAAAATACATTTTTTAGAAAAAAGTTGCAGAAAAATTTGGTAGTATGAAATAAAAACACTACCTTTGCACTCGCTTTTGAAAAGCATGGGTGGTTACCAGAGTGGCCAAATGGGGCAGACTGTAAATCTGCTGGCTATGCCTTCGGTGGTTCGAATCCATCACCACCCACTTTCCCAAAACAACTCAAAAAGATAAGAATCCGATTCCTTCATTGAAGGGGTCGGATTTCTTCGTTATTGGGGAAATCAGAATTGGTGAGACGAAGCCTCACCAATTCAGCCTATGCTTGTTCCGTTTGCGTCTTCGGCCAATTCACGAGGAAGAGTTTGTCCTTGGCACGAGTGAAGGCGGTATAGAGCCAATGGATATAGTCGGGAGTGAGCATATCATCGGTCATATAACCCTGATCGACATAGACATGCTCCCATTGTCCACCCTGTGCCTTATGGCAGGTGATGGCATAGGCATACTTCACTTGCAAGGCATTGAAGTATTGGTCACCACGAATCGCCTTCATACGGTCTGCCTTCAGAGGCACATCCTGGTAATCCTCCTCCACTCCATGGAAGAGTTGCTCCTGCTGCTCATGCGTCAAGGCTGGCGCCTCGCTCTGCAAGGTATCGAGCAAGGCGGTGACACTCATCTCATAATTATCGTAATCAGGGAACTGCAAGAGAAGGGTGACAAAGCGGAAGCCATAGAGTTCCATGTGACGGCTCACCCGAAGCACCTTCGCCCTATCGCCATTTGCCAAGAATGGAGGAATCGCATTCAGAGCCTCCTTCGCCTCGTTTCTTTCCTTCTCCGTCCAGAAGTAATTGTTCTTCACGATCATGAGCATATCGCCACAGGAGAGTTCATCCTCTCGGTCGAGCACCATGTTGCGGATGCCGTTGTTATAGATGTTAGCACGCTTGTTGCTGCGAGTGATGACCATCGTCTCGTCCTGCCCCACCCGATAATAGCTGTTGGCAAGGCTCTCCACCAACTCATTGCCAGGCATCATCACGATGTCGGCGAATCCCTTGAAGCGAATCAATGGCAACTGGGTGATGTCGTCGTGGGTAATCATCTGGCGGATGACGGTGGCATTATAAAGGATACCCGACTCCTGACTCTGGCGAAGCACCTCATTGAGGTCACACTCATACACCTTCAAGCCATATCCTTCGAGCATCATCCTGTTGAGAGCCGGCGACTCCTCCTCGCCCACCGGAGGCAACTGTGCCTTGTCGCCGATGAGCATCAGTCGATCGTTGTGACCTTGATAGACGAAACGTACCAGGTCGTCGAGCAGACAACCGCTACCGAAATTACCACCCCCCAAACCAAAGTTGGAAATCATCGAAGCCTCATCCACCATAAACAAGGTATCGGTAAAGAGATTATCGTTGAGATTGAACTGTCCATCAACACCAACGAACGACTTTTCCCGATAGATGCGGCGATGGATGGTGTAGGCAGGGCAACCGCTATTGAGCGAGAAGACCTTTGCCGCACGCCCCGTTGGAGCCAGGAGCATCACCTTCTGACGAATCGCCTTCAAGGTACGGACGATGGCACCCGACAAGGAAGTCTTACCCGTACCGGCACTACCGCGAAGAATCATCACGGCATGGGGATCTCTATCCGTCAGGAAACGAGCAAACGCATCAAGAGCCTGACCTTGCTCCTCGGTAGGAACAAAGCCGAACTGTTGTAATATCTGATATTTGAGGGCATCAATGACCATAATTCTAAAAAATAGATAAAATTATTTTGTATTGTCTTCGATTTGCATTATCTTTGCATTGCAAAAGTAATAATACTTTTTGAGATGAGACGAAAAATAAACATTAATTATATATTGGGGGCATGTGCTTTGGTATTATTCCTGCTGTGCATCCTAAGCATTATAACAGGTAATGACAATGCAAGCATCTGGTAACAATACTAACTGGCAGCAAGCCAGGCTTACCATCCGAGTAAGCAACCAATCACTCAGTTTTTCGGTCGTGGATCGAGAAGCTGAGCACCAAGTCATATTCGAGTCATACACCATGAAGAGTGGCGTGTCGCTCGCAGCCAACTTGCGCCAAGCGTTCAAGGAGAGCGACCTCTTGATGAGGGGTTACAACAAGGTGCGTGTCTTTCTCGATGCCCCAGTCCTTGTGGTTCCGATAGAGGAGTTTCATGAGGAGGATGCGCAAACTCTCTATCAGCATGCCTTCACGGGACATGATGCCGATGCCATCCTCTACCGAGTGCAGCCTACCCTCAACGTGGTTGCCATCTTCCCTATCAACAAAGACCTCAAGCTCGTCGTAGAAGACAACTTCAAGGATGTGCGCTTCACCCCACTCTTACAACCAGTTTGGAACTATCTCCACCAGCGCAGTTTCACGGGGATGTATCGCAAGTTGTATGCCTACTTCCACGACAAGAAGATAGACATCTTCTGCTTTGAGAAGAACCGCTTCAAGTTCTTCAACTCCTTTGCCGCCTCCCATTCCAAAGATGCCCTCTACTTCATGCTCTATGTTTGGAAACAGTTGGGGCTCAACCAGCAGCAAGACGAGTTGCACCTTGTAGGCAGCATTCCCGACAAAGACTGGTTGCTCTACAACTCCAAACTCTACATCAAGAAGACCTTTGCCCTCAACGCCAGTGCCGAGTTCAATCGAGCACCCATCACAGAAATACCGGGCATGCCTTTCGACTTGCTAACATTATACTTAAGTAAATAAAGATGAGAATCATTACAGGACAATACAAGGGACGCCATTTCGATATACCTCGTACATTCAAGGCTCGCCCTACAACAGATTTCGCCAAGGAGAACATCTTCAATGTGCTCCAAGGCTACATTGACTTTGAGGATGCCACCGCCCTCGACTTATTTGCCGGCACTGGTAGCATCTCTCTCGAATTGGTATCTCGTGGTTGCAAACAAGTGGTGAGTGTGGAAGCCGACCGCGACCACGCCAATTTCATCCGCCAATGTTTCAAGAAGCTGAACGAAGACAGGGACATCTTGGTTCGTGGCGATGTTTTCCGCTTCTTGAAGTCATGCCACCAGAAGTTTGACTTCATCTTCGCCGACCCTCCATACGCTTTAGAGAAGTTGCCAGAGATTCCCGACTTGGTATTGAATGGTGATTTGCTCCAAGAGGATGGCATCTTCGTCTTCGAGCATGGCAAGAACTACGACTTCTCCGACCATCCCCGATTCTTGGAACACAGAAGCTACGGCAGCGTCAACTTCTCATTGTTTAGATAAATCACAACAACGGCGATAGCAATCGTACCAGCGACTCGAGCAGACGCTGCAAGAATGGGCGTTTGATGAAGTAAGACACGTCATCGACCAAGGTGGATTGCGCTTGGTCGGTGAGGAAAACTTTCTTCAACCTCAACGCCATACCCTCGTTGAAGAAGAAGGCATTCGCCTCAAAATTGTTCTCGAAACTGCGGAAGTCGATATTGGTGCTTCCACAAGAACTGAGATTGTCATCACTCACCAATATCTTGCTATGATTGAAGCCCGGCTCATAGAGATAGACCTTTACGCCAGCCTCTATCACCTCCATCAGATATGAACGAGAAGCCCACTCTACCAACTTGGCATCACCATGGCGAGGTACAATCAACCTGACATCTACACCAGCCAAAGCCGCCGTTCGCATGGCAAAGAGCACAGGCTCTGTAGGCAAGAAATAAGGCGACTCCATATAGACATAACGATGAGCCTGCAAGAGTACCCGAACGTACCCCTGCATGATGTCGGGCCAAGGAGAGACCGGACTGCTCGTCACGATTTGAGCCAGACAGTTGTTGTCGATAGTCTTATCCACAGGAGGATAATAACGACGGTCGGTCACCAAGGTGCGAGACACAAAATACCAATCGACCAAGAAGGCTCGTTGGATGGCATAGACAGCACCACCTCGAATGCAGAGATGCGTATCTCGCCAAGTTTGACTAGCCGTCCCCTTGACATATCGCAAGGCGATGTTCATACCACCAATGAAGCCCACCTTGCCATCTATCACACACAACTTGCGGTGATTTCTATAATTTACCTTTCCCGTGAAAGCCGGGAAACGCACTGGCATGAAGGCATACACTTGTATGCTGGCAACCTTCATCCTATTGAAGAATCTGTCTTTTACCCTCCAGCACCCCACATCATCATAAAGCAAACGAACCTCCACTCCCTGGCGAGCCTTGTCGATCAAGGCATCCGCCACGAGATTGCCCAATGGGTCGTCCTCGATGATATAAGTATCTAGGTGAATATGGTCTTGGGCTTGCCCTATATTATATAATAAGGTGGAAACGAACTCGTAGCCATCCGTGAAGATGCTCACCTCATTGTCCTTGAATGGCAAAGCCCAGTTCTGGTTGGTGAAGAGTTTCATCAGGGGGCGGTTGCGGCGAGGGATATGCAGGTTTTCCTGCTCGGCAAACTCCAGCATGGAGCGTTTCATAAGCAAGTCCATACTTCGCTCGCTGATAACCTTCTCCTTTCGGGTGTTCTGACCGAAAAACAGATAGAAGATGATACCCACGATAGGCATGAAACAAAGCACAAGAATCCATGCCATGGTCTTCTCTGGCTGCTTGTTGTCCATGAGAACCGCCACGATACCTCCTATCGTAATCGCTAGGTAGATAACCAACAATATCCAATGAATGTATAGCATCTTCTATTCCTCCTAATTACTATCTTTATATTTTCCCAGTGGCTAGTTGAAGACATTATTTGACTTCGCCGCCACGAGGGCATTCATCTTTTTCAACTTGACATACTCTGCCAACAATTCCTTGTTGCCCGGATTCTGTCTGAACTCCTGCTGTACCTCCACGATACGTTGGGAGATGTAGTGAGTGCGGAAGCAAAGCAAGTCCTTCAATATCTGCTGGCGCAACTTCTCCTCATTCATCTTCATCTGCAAGCTAGCCGTCGTAATCTCTTGCTCGCCCGTAGGCAGACCTGCCAACTTGCTGATTTCAGGGTTGGAATGCGAACCGAAGTAGGTATCACACTTGAAGTCTTCCTCCTCAATATGTTCCATCGCCTCGTCCATGATTTGATTGTAGATAGGGTTATGAAACTTGAAGTCATCCCCCTGCATATCCAGATAGATATACTGCGCAGCCGGCAGTTCCACCTTGTTGCCCTCGCTGTCTTCCACGATGATTTTCTCATCACCATGGTGGATGACGATTTTTATCAACAGGTCTTCCACCTCACGGAGCTTGTCGAGCGGCGTGATGGCAGATTGCACCGGACGTTGCTGCGGCATGGCAATATTCTGATCACGAAGACCTGCGGCACGACGCTCC
>FR893228.1:12845-17404 GCA_000436035.1 Prevotella sp. CAG:732
CGACGCTCCTCCTTCACTTGCTCGCTCATTCCGTTTCGGATGAAACCATTGAGCGCATTGATGATGACCGCCTCGTTCACTCCCAAGCGGTGAGAGCAATCGGTGATATAGGAAGCACGGGTAATCTGGTTCTTGATCTTGGAGATGCTCTCCACGATGGAGTTGATCGCCTCGCTTCGCTTCACCGGGTCGGTGACACCCTTGAGCATGATGTCGGTCTTAAACTGGATGAAGTCGGTCTGGTTGTCGGCGATATACTGTCGGAACTGCTCCGCCGTATGGTTGCGAGCGAAACTGTCCGGGTCGTTACCATCTGGCAAGAAGAGCACCTTCACGTTCATCTCCTCCTCCAAGAGCATGTTGGTACCTCGCAAGGCGGCATGAACACCAGCGGCATCACCGTCGTAGAGCAGCACGATATTATTGGTAAAGCGATGCAGCAATCGAATCTGATGCACACTCAATGCCGTTCCAGAGTTCGCCACCACGTTCTCGATGCCACACTGGTGCATGGAGATGACATCGGTATATCCCTCCACCATAAACACACAGTCCTCCTTGGCGATGGCTTTCTTCGCTTGATAGAGTCCATAGAGTTCTCGTTCCTTATGATAAATCTCGCTATCCGGCGAGTTGACATACTTCTGGTTCACGCCCTTGGTACGGCTATCCAGCACACGACCACCGAACGCCACCACCTTGCCACTCACACTGAACCAAGGGAAGATGGCACGACCGGAGAAACGGTCGAAATACTGTCCCGGCTCCTTGTCAGAGGCAATCAGCACACCGGTCGCTGCCAGATACTTAGGATTATACCCCTCCTTGACAGCAGCATCAGCGAGCGCCGTCCTCTGATTAAGGGAGAAGCCCAACTGGAATTTCTTGATGATGTCATCACGGAATCCACGGCTTCGGAAATATTGCATACCGATGGCACGACCATCGACATCATTCTGAAGAATATTCTGGAAGTATTTCGCCGCCCACTCATTGACGATGAACATAGACTCACGCTCACTCTCTCGCTGCTTTTCCTCGGAACTCAGTTCACGCTCCTTGATCTCGATGTGATATTTCTTCGCCAACCAGCGAAGGGCATCGGGATAGGTCATCTGCTCCAGTTCCATGAGGAAGTTGATGGCATTGCCACCCTTGCCACAAGTGAAGCAATGGCAGATGCCACGAGTAGGCGAGACGGAGAAAGAAGGATGGGAGTCGTTGTGGAACGGACACAAACCGATATAGTTGACTCCTCGTTTCTTGAGTGTCACAAACTCCGATACCACCTCCTCTATCTTGGTGGCATCCATGATGCGGTCTATGGTCGGTCTATCTATCATTTTATGAACTTATATAGGGTTTCCCTATGTTTTATATAATACTATCCTTATAATATATAAGGGTTTTATTATGCAAAGGTAACATATTTATTTCAAAATTATAAGGGTTTTATTATTATTTATTTCAAAATATAAGGGTTTTATTATATATTAATATATTAATTTTAGGCGTTTCCAAATATTTTGCTTAATTTTGCCTACCGAATGCGAATCATCGTTGAAAGAGCAAAGTCAACATGAAACGCCACACATTAAAGTTTTGAATCAATGATAGACATTAAAGGCATAACCAAGAGCTTCGGCTCCCTGCAGGTTCTCAAGGGCATCGACCTGCATATAGGCAAGGGAGAGGTGGTGAGCATCGTCGGGCCCAGCGGTGCCGGCAAGACCACTCTTCTCCAGATTATCGGTACCCTCGACAAGCCCGACAGTGGCAGCATCGTGATAGACGGCATCGACGTGAGCAACCTCTCCACCAAGAAGTTGAGCGATTTCCGCAACCAGCACCTCGGTTTCGTATTTCAGTTCCATCAACTCCTCCCTGAGTTTACGGCACTGGAGAACATCATGATTCCTGCCTTCATCGCTGGCAAGAGTCGCAAGGAGGCAAAACAACGTGCAGAAGAACTGCTCTCGTTCATGGGACTCAGCGACAGAGCTGGTCATAAGCCAGCCGAACTTTCTGGTGGTGAGAAGCAACGAGTAGCAGTAGCTCGTGCGTTGGTCAACAACCCTGCCGTCATCCTCGCCGACGAGCCATCAGGCAGTCTTGATACCAAGAACAAGGCAGAGCTTCACCAACTCTTCTTTGACCTGCGAGACAAGTTTGGTCAAACCTTCGTCATCGTCACCCACGATGAGGGGCTCGCTTCCATCACCGACCGCACCATCCACCTCAAGGATGGAATGATCGAGAAAGAAATAGGAGTTGAGGAAGCAGAGAGCGAAGAAAATAGCAATATAGCTACCCCAGAAGAGACACCTAAAGAGGAAAATATAATATGAGCAAAAAGATAAAGCTAGGCGATTACAATCGCCTGAGAGTCGTAAAGAAAGTAGATTTCGGATTGTACTTAGATGGAGGTGACGAGGGGGAAATCCTTCTCCCTACCCGCTATGTCCCCGAAGGAGTCAGCATCGGCGATGAACTCGACGTATTCATTTACCTCGACCAAGAGGAGCGTGTCATCGCCACTACCGAGACCCCACTCGCCAAGGTAGGCGACTTCGCTTACCTCGAAGTGAAGTGGGTCAATGAGTATGGAGCCTTCCTCGGTTGGGGCTTGATGAAAGACATCTTCTGTCCTTTCCGTGAGCAGAAGAAGCGCATGGTAATCGGCAACTCCTACATCGTACATATCCACATCGACGAGGAGAGCTACCGCATCGTAGCCTCAGCCAAGGTGGAGCGATACATGAACGAGGACCATGCCCACTACAAGCATGGACAGGAAGTAGATTTGCTCATCTGGCAGAAGACCGACCTCGGCTTCAAGGTCATCATCGACAACCAATACCCAGGCTTGCTCTACCAGAGCCAAATCTTCCAGTACATCCATACTGGCGACAAGATGAAGGGCTACATCGGCAGAGTACGTCCTGACGGCAAGATTGACGTCACCCTTCAGAAGACGGGCATCCAGCAGACCGCCGACTTCGCCGAGACGCTCTACCAGTATCTTCTCGACAACGATGGCGAATGCGACCTTGGCGACAAGAGCGAGGCAGACGACATCTACGAGCGCTTCCACGTCAGCAAGAAAGTATATAAGCGTGCCATCGGCGACTTGTATAAGAAACGTCTCATCACGGTAAGTCCGATGAGTATCAGACTGGCGGAATAAATCACAAAGTTTATGCTACATCACTCTATTCACACGATTATCCAACGATTCTTGGTAGGTATGGCACTGTTCGCTATCGCCCAGTTTGCCCATGCCCACCAAGCAAACGACACCTTGGTTGTCGGCGACTCCTTGCCATCGGCTCCTGCTGACAACTATCATAAGATTCATCTCATCAGTGCCGACTTCTGTCCGGGCGGCATCCTGCATACCAATGATTTCCTTGTGGGCGACAACCCAGAGGAGCGCACGATGAACCATGCCACTACCTACAAACTCAAATATGCCTTCATGGAAGACCCGAACTCGCCTATTGCCCAGATTTACAAAGGGGCATACCAAGGTATCGGACTCGCCTACCATGAGTTCAATCCCCAGTTGAGCAATCCCGTCTCGGTCTATCTCTTCCAAGGAGCACGCATCTTTGGCGGCAAGAGAGTTTCCCTCAACTACGAGTGGAACCTCGGTCTCACCTTCGGCTGGAATCCTTACGACTCCAACACCAATCCCTCCAACCACGTCATCGGTTCCAAGGTGACGGCTTATATCAATGCCGACTTTTATGCCAACATCATCCTGACACGATGGCTTGAACTCAACATCGGAGCTTCGGTCTCCCACTTCTCCAATGGCAACACCGCCTATCCCAACATGGGATTGAATACCCTCGCTGCCAAGGTGGGACTGGCTTATTACTTCAATCGTCCAAGCCTTCAGACACAACCCACACCCCATGTCATCCCTCCCTTCCAGCGCCACATCAGTTACGACTTGGTACTCTTCGGCGCTTGGAGGACACGAGGCTATACCGACATCGACACTTACCAAACGTACGTATTGCCAGGCACTTATGCAGTATGGGGCTTCAACTTCAATCCGATGTACAACTTCTGTCACTGGATGAACGTGGGTGTCTCCCTGGATGGTGTCTATGACCGCAGTGCCAACTATCCTTACGAGGACTATGGCTATCCCGACGTTCCCTCCAGCAATGAGTTGTACCGCCCTTCCGCCTCCAGTCAGATGGCCTTGGGTTTGTCGGCAAGGCTGGAGTTTGTGATGCCCTACTTCACCATCAACCTAGGTTGCGGTCGCAACTTCATCAATGACAAGGGCGACCTCAAGGGCTTCTACCAGATGCTCGCCTTGAAGATGAACGTCACTCGCCAAGTGTTCCTGCACATCGGCTACAGCCTGTCGGAAATGAAGAATCCTCGATTCCTGATGCTAGGTGTCGGCTATCGCTTCAACAACAAGAGAAAGTGGATGTAAACGAAATACAAGAAAGTAAACATAAGATAAGAAAACTATGGATTCATTATTTCTACTTCAGTTTGCATGTTTTATCTTCATGCTCATCAATGCCTTCATC
>FR893229.1 GCA_000436035.1 Prevotella sp. CAG:732
CGGTATGTAGTATCAACTCATATTTAGGTTTGTTACGGCATACCAATGAATATGCTATGCGTCGTAAAGTGCTTAACATGATCGAGCCGCGCGTATATAAAGAATATGTGTACATCAAAGGGCACTACGAAGTATTGGTAATTAAGAACAAACATAAATTGAGGTATCAAACTATGCAGAGAATTAGAAATGGCGACTACTGATAAGGCACTCATTACCCTATCATCCGATAGGTTAGATATGGGTTTGCTCAGATTGCTACTTACAAAATATGTAGTAATAACAGAACAGCGAGACGGAAAAGTGATTTATGAACTTAACAACATCGAGCATCATGCAGATAATTGAAATTGTAGTATCGGTTATTACCGCTTTGGGTGGTTGGGAAATGATTAAATATGTAATGAATCGAAAGACCAACCGCCGAAAGGAGGAAGCCGAGGCCGACAACGTGGAATTTAGCGTTTTGCGTGAGGCTATGGACTTTTTGCAAACTCAACTCAAAGACAAAGAGCAAAGATTTGCAGAGCAGACCGATTTAGTGAGAAAGCAGAATTTAGATATTTTGCGACTCAACAAGGAAAAGGCGCAGTTAGAATTAGACTTACAACGCTATAAGTGTGTAATTAAAGGTTGCGTTAAGCGTGACCCACAAAATGGTTATTAATATGAGAAAGATTAATGAGATCATCGTACATTGTACGGCAACCGCCGAGGGCAAGAACTTTAAGGCGGCAGACATCGACCGTTGGCATAAGGCTAAAGGTTGGAACGGAATCGGCTACCATCATGTAGTAGATTTGGACGGAACGGTAGAACCAGGCCGACCAGAAAGCGAGGTTGGGGCACATTGCCTGAAACACAACGCTAATAGTATTGGTGTGGTGTATGTGGGCGGTTTGGCATCCGATGGGAAGACACCAAAGGACACCCGAACACCGGAGCAAAAGGCGGCTTTGGTAAAGTTGCTTACAGAGTTAAAGCACCGTTACCCTAACGCTACAATCCACGGACACCGAGACTTTGCGGACAAGGCGTGCCCAAGTTTTGACGCTACTAAGGAGTACAAAGACATTAAATAATGAGCCGATGAAGAAGTTTATAACTATCTGTATGTGCCTGTTAGCCTTGTTTGGGCTGATAGGCTGCAAGACGACAAAAAAGGCGGTATCGGAATCATCCACAACTACAAGAGAGGAAACCGACACCACCAAGTTAGCAACCGATAGCATCCACGTAGGTACTATC
>FR893230.1:0-6250 GCA_000436035.1 Prevotella sp. CAG:732
TATGAGGGCGGACTCGATGCCAACGGCAAACCTGCCGACACTCGTACCCTCGCCCAGAAGGTAACGATGGAGGAACTCCTCCATAGCCTCTGCCTCGACTATCCCGATGCCACCATCCTCGGCCATCGTGACCTCCCCGGCGTACGCAAGGAGTGTCCTTGCTTCGACACCAAGAAGTGGCTCGAAGACATCAAATTCCGCATCTAGCCATCCCCACCAAATACTTTCATACACATACGAAAACCAAAATCCCCTCCGGCATCCATTTGCCAGAGGGGATTCATGTATATCAATATCACAGTCTTGCGATTCCTCGCTTCGTGAGAACGCTCCTAAGTTATTACTTCCTCTTCACAAACTTGCACTCCACCTTGCAAGCCAATGCCATTACACCATCAAGGGAAATGACGAAGCGTTTGTTTTTTGCGCCTGTCACACGCTGGAAATAGCCCTCCAATCCCTCAAAGGGACCATCGCCTATCACCACCTTGGCATTAGGGCGAAGTTCCGACATCTGTCTGGCATCCAAGAACTCAGGTTCTTGGTATGCCCCCGACTCATAGAAGCGGATGAAGTCCTCCATCTGTCTGTCGGGCACTATCAAGGGCGAGTTGGGAGCAAGGATGAACTGGAGATACGCTAGTCCCTTCTTCACCGCCATGATGCCATTATAGCTGTCATGCACGAAGATGAAGTTGTGGATGGCAGGTGTCTCCTTGGTCTCTAGCTCGTCATCCACCACCACCTGTTTCCTCACCATCGGAATGAAGTTTTTGATGCCATGGCTATCGAGCAGTTCCTTCGCCTTCATCTCTCGACAATAAGGGGAACTCATAGCAAACCACCTCACCTCATTCGGGTCTATTTTGAGTATCATCATAATTTCAAAGAACGATTCTATAACTATTCCTATCTTTTCATGGCTTCAATTGAACTTGAACCTACCAACACTGGCATCTTGAAAATGAAAGACTGCCTATCTCTCAGGGATTTGATAAAAAACTTGTGTAAAATATGCCAAGAACAATGCTATGAATACATACTTTTCAAAGCTTCTTCTACGAAAGTAAAGGCACTAACATTTGGCAGACCGAGGCTAGAAATTCTATCCCATTCTGCATCCTTGATTTCTTTCGAAGAGTCACGAAGGAAATCTAAAACTTGTTGTGTATATTTATCTACCATAATTAAGTTTGTTGAGAAACTTTTTGCAAAGATACATATTATTGGACGTATTTTATCACATTTAATGTTAAAAAACACCAGGCTTATATGCGGTAACTACTCAGCACCCCCAATGGTATGAGAAGTTACTTGACCATCTTATGCTGCTAGGGGGTGCTGAGTAGTTACGCATGCTGAGGGAGCTCAGCATCCTTGCCATCTTCATAACGGCGAACATAGTCACATGGCAAAAACGACTCGTCTCCTTCCTCGCCAAACAATATGCGAGTAAGTACATCCTCAATATACTCACCAAAATTCACTTTGTTCAATATACAACTTTCCAACAACCCAAACATAAATGATATGTTCTGGGCTGCGAAATGACTTCCCGTCTGCTGCCAATTACGTCTTCCCATAGCGATATGTCGGAAACATCTCTCTATGGCAATAATCACCTGCTGCTCGGAACCTTCTGAGCGTATCCATGAGGCGGTCTACAATCTGCTTGCTCCATTTCTTGCGGAACTCCAAGCGAGCTTTAGGGCTTTGGTCATCCTCCAACAAGATAAGAAGCATGTCTGTCACGACAAACATATTCGAACTCTTTATCTCGATTGAGTCTCCATCTGGAGACATCAAAATCAACTTCTCCACTTGCCAGTTCTTTGGCTTTGGAGTCTCATCCTTACAATACTTACGCAGACTACGCCCCTTTCGGTTCTGGTTGTAGTCTTGCATCACCTTTTCAAAATATTCTTTGCTTTCCATTTTATATGAATTTTAAAACGGTTGCAAAAATAGTATTTTTCATTCAAGCCACCTTACGCTGTATTGGTGGTTTACCCTCCATTTCTTTAATCAATGAGACCAAAGCTGATTTTGTCATGTCATCATATGACGCTACTGGCAGATTGCTTGTTTCCAAAACTGCATTGTCTTCTGTTTCTACAACCAATGGATGCAGACCTGATTCCCCTACAGAAGGAACAGGCTCACCTGTTGGCTTACGATAAGAATCATTACGTAAACAATGAAGCATCTTGGTATAGCTTACTTTTTGCTCTTGTACTCGGTTCGGAACTTGCGAACCATTGAGGCATAGTACTTGCCTTCTTCGTTTATATTCATTTTGTCCCAAATTTAAAATCTGGGAGCAAAGGTAACTATTTTTATAGAGGTATGCAAGACGGTCTAAAGTGACTGTTTTCCAATAAATTATCACCAGCCAAAAATATCTTGATGAGTTCCTATATCAACAAGCAGCAATATTAGCTCTTTGTCATTTTGCTTCCATACCAACAACCAATTTGGATTGATATGACATTCCAAGCACCCTTTATAATTTCCTTTCAAAGGATGCAATTTATATTTTGGGGGAAGAGTTCCCGTCTCTCCTAAAATAGAAATGATAGTTTTAAACTCTTCACTATCACAACCCCGCTTCATACACTTTTTGAATGACTTTTTAAACAAGGTTGAATACTTGACTGTGTATTTCATCATTCAACGAGGCTTTTCATTAAAACATCTAAGTCATTGGTCTCAAAAAGCTGCTCTTTCTCTGCTGCCTCCAATGCCTTATCTAGATGGTTTGCCTTTAAGGTTTTCTGCCTTGTTGCAATCCACCCAAACTTCTTGATGAGTGCATTAAATAGGCTCACATCATTAGTTGGGACATTCAATGTATATGTTGCTGTAGCCATATTCTTAACTTATTATATTATTTAAACTTTTACTGCAAAGATATGTTTTTTCATTGAAACCACCAAGGGTTTTATCTGATTTAACACTTCTATTGAGAGTTTGCCCTGTATTTGTTTAACAGAATATTGTATATCACCATTACAGCGTCCCCACTATTTTACAAGCAGTTACACATATAAGTTTTTTGAAAAAAGTGATTTCATTATCGTTTTTAGGGTAAAAGATTACCTAAGCGCACTCCTTCACCTCTTCGTTTTTTTCTTTATAGTAACATGGAAGCATAGAACGATAGTCCTTATCCCCATCTTTCATGTGGGTAAGGATGTCCTCTACAAAAGACTTACGCTCTAATAATGACATATATAAGTCACTTCAAAAAAATATTTTTGTTTAGTGAATATGACAGAAGCTATTATCGTTTTCTTCCCTTTCCAAACAATTCAGAATGGGAGCCCAAACGAACTAGCTTGACAATATCCTTTTCCTTATCAAACCAAATCAACAGCCAATCGTCTTCAATATGGCATTCCATAAAATTCTTCCATTCTCCTTTCAATGGATGTGGATTGTTTTCTTCTGGAATGTCCTCGCCATTCAATAGTTTATTCACAATAGCAAAAAGTTTCTCCACTTTAGCAAGGTCTTTGCTAAAACGTTTGAAATCTTTCTTAAACTGTGAAGACTTACGAAGTTCTTTCATGACATTATTGCATTGAGGCTATAAAACTTTCCAAATTGTCCATGCAGACTGGACCAGCATCCTTACCATTCTCAATTTCCTTCATGGCAGCCAACGTTATAGCATTAGGAATTTCCTCCTGCGCCTTAACAGAAGAATAAGCATTATTCACGGAATCAATTATTTTAACTCCACGAAATGCCTTGAGCGCATCTTTAAGCTGCGCCAAAATGGAAGGATTTTCTACTTGCAATGTCAACGTTGTCATAATCATTATATTTATTTTGCAAATATACGACTATTTCTTGTATTTCTGTTTCTTTCCTGTTATTATTTATACAATTTTAAGCTATCTCAAAATCCTTCCATTTCGTATCGTAGGATTGATAGATATCAGCAGAGTCAACAGACGTAATTTCTAGGTATTCACGCAAAAAGTCTATCTTCTTTCTAAAATTTCAGCCCATTCTTTCTTATAATCAAGAGATAAATCATCTGGGCATTGAGATCCCATCTCCAAAGCCTTGACCTTTGGATTGATATAGTACTTTGGTCGAGAAGCTGCTACATTATTTTTCCCAATAATTTCCAAGAAAACTTGCATTCCTGTTTCCACCGCCTCGGACACGCTCATGTTATGAAGGCGTGCATAAGCTGCAACACTATTATAAATCCTACTATCTAGCGTTATTGTATTCATACTCATTTCCTTCCTTTAAAGCAATTAGATTGCAAAGATATGCTTTTTCCTCAAAACTGCCAAGGGTTTCATCTGATTTAACACTTTATGAAATTATCCATCGGTGACGAGTTCCAAGAATGCTCGATTAATTTCAATCGTAGCGCCACAGACATATCGGATTTCGTTGCCGATGAGAGCCTTCTTTTCTGAAATACGCTGCACGTATGCTTCCAGTCCTTTCAGTTTTCCTTCGGTGATTTTCACTTTCTGTCCCTTCTTCAAAGGACCCATATAAGCAACCGCAGGAATATCAGGATTCTCCACCAAACGGCGATAATCATCCAATTCCTTGTCAGGAACTTGATATATCTCACGCTGTCCAGGCATGGTAAGCATCTTATATACATCGGAACGGAAACGGATGTCATTGAGATGTTTCTTGCTGACACGACAGAAAATATATGTGGGAAGGAAAGGCTTCTCCTTGGTTCTTCTCTTGTTGCTTCGCTTCTCTATATAAACTATCTTCTGCAGGGGAACCCATAGCTCAAGCCAAGTTTTATTTTTGGAAAAATCAAGTTCAATGGATGCTGCTATCTTCCTCTCGCAGTTACATCTTACCACAGCTACAAACCAACCGGAATCGGCTGGTTTTTCAAGGATTTCTTTGGGTTTCGGCAACCTCTCTACGGAAGTTGTTTCCACGGCTTCGCCGTCGTCCCCTGCAATAGGAGCCGCTACGGAATTGTCTATATTTTTGTCATTCATCTTCAAACTGATCTGTAAGTCGGTTTCGATGATTTTTATCTAAATCTCTTCGTAAGAGATACAGAAATTTGGGACAAAGATACGAAAAATAATTGAAACAAAGCAAATTACGAACGTTAAAACTTATAGTTACCTTCTACTTTTTCCACTTTACTTTTACAAAGACTTAGTGTAAAACTTGTTAAGTAGCTGATTGATTGAAAATTCATAGTTTTTCTGTATCTCTTACGAAGAGATACATTTATGATTCTTAAGTAAAAGCAATAAATGATTCGTACTTATAATAATAGTAGTATAAATACGTTTTATCAGAAACATAATTCTATTAAAATGAACAAAAAACTTACATCCTTGCTCTTTGCGAGCATCCTATGGTCTATGCCTCTAGCTCTCCATGCCCAGTATCATTCACAGGTGTGGAACCCAGACAATGGCAATGGCACTTATACCAATCCCGTCATCTACGCTGACTATAGCGACCCAGACGTAGTGGCTGTTGGCGATGATTACTATCTCACAGCAAGTTCCTTCAACTGCATCCCTGGTCTGCCTATCCTTCATAGCAAGGATTTAGTCAACTGGGAGATTACCGGCTATGCCCTACAAGAGCAAGAACCTAAGGAAGTTTTCGACCAACCTCAGCATGGCAAAGGGGTATGGGCACCTTCTATCCGCTACCACAATGGCGAGTTTTACATCTATTGGGGAGACCCTGACCATGGCATTTTTATGGTAAAGACCAAGGATCCTCGTGGAGAATGGGAAAAGCCGGTATGCGTCTTGGCTGGCAAAGGCATGATAGATACTTGCCCTCTCTGGGACGAAGATGGTAGATGCTATCTCGTAAATGGCTGGGCTGGAAGCCGTTCTGGCTTCAACTCCGTACTCAGTGTACGTGAACTTTCTGCAGATGGCACCAAGGCGATTGGCAAGCCTCGCATCGTATTTGATGGCGGACAGGAGAATCATACTACTGAAGGACCAAAGTTTTACAAGCGAGATGGTTACTACTGGATTATGTGTCCTGCCGGTGGCGTACAACATGGTTGGCAACTCGCCATGCGCAGCAAGAATGTGTATGGTCCATACGAGTCGAAGATTGTCATGGCGCAAGGCAAAACCCAAGTAAATGGTCCTCACCAAGGCGGTTGGGTACATACGGCACAAGGCGAAGATTGGTTTTTGCATTTCAACGACCAGTATGCCTATGGTCGTGTGGTATTTCTTCAGCCAGTCAATTGGAAGAGCGG
>FR893230.1:6305-13920 GCA_000436035.1 Prevotella sp. CAG:732
CAAGGACGGCGATGGATGTGGAGAACCGTATATCACTTATCGCATGCCAAAGTCTAGCTCTCACACCAAGGTCAACCCACAAGAGTCTGATGAGTTTAACGACACAGAACTAGGCTTGCAATGGCAATGGCATGCCAACTACAACCAACTTTGGGGTATGCCTACCAATAGCGGATGCCTGCGTCTCTACAACGCCGACCTCTCTCACCCTACAAAAGACGGAGAGGCTGTACCATTCAAGAGCCTTTGGGAAGCAGGAAACCTCTTGCTCCAAAAGACTCCAGCCAAGGAATTCAAGGTGACCACCAAGATACGTGTCGCTTCCAAAGGAGATGACCAGTACGGCGGCATCATCATGATGGGTATGGACTATCAAGCATTGGTGGCACGCAGAATGGGCGACAAGTTCTTGCTCCAGCAACTTTACTGCAAGGGAGCCGACAAGGGAGGTGTTGAGACCGAGAAAACCCTAGCTACTTTTCAACCTACCTTTAGAGACACCATGGAATATGCTCCTGCCATCTATCTAGACATTTACCTTCAGATGAAGGTGAAAGATGGGAAATGCCAGTTTGCTTATAGCATGGATGGCAAGCACTTCAAGAACGCAGGCGACCTCTTTACGATGCGCCAAGGCAAATGGATTGGCGCCAAGATGGGATTCGTCAGTGAGCGCAAGAACACCAAGGGCAATCGAGGATGGATAGACGCCGATTGGTTTAGAGTGACACGCTAGAGATAAAAATCGCACTTATGTCTTTTTCAATCTTATGATCATTTGGATAAAACTTGGTATCAAGATGCAGAGTGAGAAACCGACGGCGTAAAAAACCGTCTTCTCATTTCCACCGAAGAGGTCAATCAGTTTGCCATCGCTCTGAGGCACAAGGTTCGCCAGAATATAAGCCATGGTATTGTTGACCCAATGCATCAAGATGCCAGGTACCAGACTCTTGGTACGGTAATACATCCAACCCAAAAGCAACCCCATCAACAAGGCGTTGACAAACTGAGCGGTATTGCCATGTGCCAAGCCGAACATCGCTGCAGAAATCATGATAGCCACCCAATGGTTCTTCTTGCTCATCATATCCAACAAGCTACGAAGGATGGCACCACGGAAAACAATCTCCTCGGTCAATGGTGCCAAGATGCCCACTGCCACATAGCCCCAAGGCTCTTTCATCAAGCCCTCGAAGAGTTTACCTGTGTTTTCGTCCATTTCCAGTCCCAAATGCTCATAAAGGAACTCCAAAGGAATGATGGCTCCAAGGGTAAACAGTGCCACCCATAAGAGCGTGAACCAAGGCTTCGACAACAAGTAATCACGGGTGAGCACAACCCATTTTGCCTTGAGGAAGACAATGAGAGTGATGATGCTACTAAAGACCGTGGTAATAGCCAACAAGGCTGGATTACCACCAGCCGTCATAGCCTGCAATGTAGCTTGAAAGCCCTCATGCTTCACTGCCGCCCATATGCCGGCACCAGCATATAAGACCACCAATTGCGCTACTATAAAAACGATGATGTATAACACTACATCCAATATGCCTTTCTTTAAACTAATCTTTGCCATATCTACTTATTTTTGCCTTTCCTATCGGCATTATTTTTCTTTTTCTTCTTCAAATATCTCCATGATGGTTTGCTCATCTTCCTTGAGTTGAGCAGCTAGCTCCTCAGGGCTGTCAAACTTCTGTTCACCACGGATGCGCTTCACGAAGCTCACCAGCAAGAGTTGGTCGTAGATGTCACCATCAAAATTGAAAATGTGTGTTTCGAGCGTGATACGCTTTCCATCAAAGGTAGGACGAGTACCGACATTCATCATGCCCTGCTTCCAAACCATCGAGTTCTCCATACGAACCTTGACGGCATAAACGCCCGACTCAGGAATCATCTGCCCGAAATGGGAGAGGTCGAGGTTGGCTGTAGGGAATCCCAATTTGCGGCCCTCATGATAGCCATTCACCACCTTTCCGATGATAGTATAAGGATAGCCGAGAGCTTGGTTGGCAAGTTCTACCTCCCCTTCCTTCAAGAGAGAACGAATCACCGACGAAGAGATGTTGACTCCATCTATTTGGAACGCCTCGTTCTTGATGACCTCCATGCCCATCTCCTTGCCATAGCGCACATAGTCATCGAAAGTTTCCTCCCGATTGTGTCCGAAGCGATGGTCATAGCCGATGAAGAGTTTCTTCACATGAAGATGGTCGTGGAGTACCTGTCGCATGAAGTCACGAGCTGACATCTTCGCCATCTCCTTGCTGAAAGGCAAGACAACGGCATTGTCTATCTCCGTCTTCGACAAGAGAAGCAACTTAGACTCCAAGGTGCTCAACATCTCTGGCTGATAATCGCACTGCAACACCTTGCGAGGATGTTGGTCGAAGGTAATCACCGTAGATGCCAAACCTTCCTTACGTGCCGTATTCACAAGATGCTGTATCAAGAACTGATGCCCACGATGCACACCATCGAAGAAGCCGATGGTGGCAACGCAAGGTTCCAGTTGCACTTGTTCATTGTAATATACTGTTTTCATTGTCATTCAAACTATTGTCCCTTAACTTCCTCCAAACTTCTCTTCACTTCTTTTTAATTCCCCTATCAATTCTTTCTTTTAGCCAAGAGACGCTTGAAAGCTCGCCATATCTCACCTACCCAAAGAATGATAGATGTAGCACCGATGATGACCAGCCACTCCGTAAGCGATAATGGAACGGTACGGAACATCTCGCCTCCGAAGGTGACGATGAGCCACTGTCCGACGAGCACCAAGGCAAGCACCAATATCATACCTTTGTCTTTCAAGAAGTGGCGGAAGGCTGTGCGATTGCTACCCAACGACTTGGCATTGAAGAGATTCCAGAACTGTATCATCACGAAAGTAGTGAAGAAGACGGTCAACTCATGCACATCCACACCTCCCTTGCCTCTTCGCTCACAGTAAATGAGCATGGCAAACATCACGATGAAGAAGGCGATGCCACAGAAGAGAATGCCGAAAGCCATACCCTTGTTGATGATGAAGTCGGTAGCCTTGCGTGGCTTATCGTTCATCACCTCATGCGATGGAGGCAATGAGGCGAGGGCGAGGGCGGCAAAAGTATCCATGATGAGGTTGACCCAAAGTATCTGTGTCACCGTAAGTGGCATCTCGGTACCGATGATAGAACCACCCAATACAAGAAGCAGGGCTGTCACATTGACCACCAACTGGAAGAAGAGGAATCGCTGCAAGTTGCGATAGAGCGAGCGTCCCCACATCACGGCATTGGCAATGCTCTTGAAGGAGTCGTCGAGCAAGGTCATATCCGAAGCCTCCTTTGCCACGGAAGTACCCGAGCCCAACGACAAACCGACATGGGCATAATGGAGGGCAGGCGCATCATTGGTGCCATCGCCAGTTACGGCTACTACCTCACCATGCTTCTGAAGCATAGCCACAAGACGCTGCTTGTCGGTAGGACGAGCACGGCTCATCACCCTGATATCCTTGGCACGCTTGTATGCCTCCTCATCGGAGAGTGCCTCCCATTGTTCACCTGTAATCATCTGCTGGTCGAGCGAAGTCATATCGCCATCCGCTCCGATATTCTCAGCCTCATCCTCGAATACCCCTATCTGCTTACCGATTTCCATGGCAGTGGCGGCAGTATCACCCGTCACCACTTTCACCTCGATACCGGCATGGCGGCATTCCTTCACGGCGGCAGGCACATCCTTGCGGATAGGGTCGGTAATGGCTACGAGAGCCTGGAGGGTGAAATCCTTGGCAGAAAGGAGCTGACCGATCGTTGGGACAGACTTTTCGGATGCCGCCTCACCCCTATCAATTCTTCTATAAGCAAAAGCAAGAGTTCGCATCGCCTTGTGCTGCCATTCATCCAACTCACGAAGAGCCTGGTTGCGGTATCTCTCCTCCATCTCACAAAGGTCGAGCACGATTTCTGGCGCACCCTTCACAAGGAGGTATTTCTCACCATCCATCTCGGCAATAGTTGCCATGTATTTCTTCTCGGTAGAGAATGGTTGTTGCTTCAGCACCTTTGCCTGGTGTCTCAACTCCCGATAATCTTTATCTTGCGATTTCAACCAAAGCAAGAGCGCCGACTCGGTAGGATTGCCGATAGCCTTATCCTCGTCCAGTTCGGCAGTAGAGTTGATGGCAATGGCGACATCGAGCAAGTGCTGGTTGTCATCCTTTGGCAAGAGCTCATCCACCTGCATTTGGTTTTGCGTCAGTGTACCAGTCTTATCCGTACAAATCACGGTTACTGCTCCCATCGTCTCACAAGCATGGAGCTTGCGCACGAGGTTGTTGGATTTCAACATACGGCGCATATTGAGAGCCAGCGAGAGGGTTATCGCCATTGGCAATCCCTCTGGCACCGCCATCACGATGAGCGTGACTGCCATCATGAAGTAGTCGAGCACGATCTCTGCCATATAGAAGTAGTCCTTGCCACCCCAAGCAGGATTGGTAAGGATGTCATGGACGAGGAAGATGACGAAGGCTGCCACCGACACCACGCTACCCACCTTGGAAATCATGGAAGCCAACTTGTCAAGTTGCACATAGAGCGGTGTCTTCACAGAAGTCTGCTCGGTGGATTTCTGCGCCACCTTACCTATCTCTGTTGCATCGCCAACGGCAGTCACCACAAATTCGCCACGTCCGTTCATCACCATCGTGGAGCGAAGGATAACGTTGCGAGGATAAGCTCCATCGCCACCACCTTCCGTATTTTTCTCTGTGATAGGTTCGCCCGTGAGTGTGGATTCATTGATTTGCAAGTCGGTACTAACGAGCAACTCACCATCAGCAGGCACCTCATCGCCCACCTCGATGAGCACCACGTCGCCCACCACGATGTCATGGCGAGGTATCTGCATCACCTTACCGCCTCGACGCACCTTCACAGGTTGCTCCTCGCTCAATGCCGTCAGCACATTAAACTTCTTGGCGGCATCACGCTCGAAATAAAATCCCACGGTAGTGGCCAGGAACACAGCGACAAAGATGCCGATGGTTTCCATAAAATTATGTTCGATAAAAGCGAGGATGAGTGATACGAAAGCCGCTACGAGAAGTATTTGGATAATCGGGTCGCGATACTTATCCAAATACAGTTTCCATAAAGAGGCACGATGAGGAGGGGTGAGGACATTGCGTCCATGCTGTTCCCTACTCTGCTTTACTTGTTCATCGGTCAAGCCGAATCTTTTGTTTTTGTCTATATCCATTTCTTGAAAGAAATCTTTCCTTTTATTTAATAAGAACGCCCACGCATGTGGATGTTGGGTGCAAAGATACGGCAATTTTCTGACTTATCCATCGTCACACCTATTAATTTATATGAAAAATGGCGAAAATATTTGGTTATTTAACCAAAAACTAGTATCTTTGCATCCGAATTTGATAAAAATTCCTGGACTTGTAGCTCAGTTGGTTAGAGCAACAGACTCATAATCTGGAGGTCCTAGGTTCAAGCCCTAGCTGGTCCACGTTAATAATCAGCGACTTACGCTTTCGAGCGCAAGTCGCTTTTTTATTCTGCGAAAACATATTACCCCAAAAATCATCGAAAAATAGCAAAATGCCTACTTCTTTATAGGGAATTGCCTATAGGACTTTGGAGATATTTTTCTATCTTTGCAGCGCAAATACATAGTTCAACCTTTAAAACAACAATGATGATGAGCAAAAACAGATGGATGACATTCGTTTTCACTTGCCTTTTCCTGCTAACTTGCAGCCTATCTGCGTCAGCGAAAAGCAAGCAACCTATAGAACGTGGAATGACCAAGCAGCAAGTTACCGCTATCTTGGGCAAGCCTAAGACGACTAGTTTCAATGAACTGGGCGACAAGTGGATGTATGAAGGATGGAAAGGTAGTTTAGTGGGAGGTGACCAAGTCAGAACCTACGTGGCATTCGACACGACAGGCAAAGTGATAAGATACGAGGAGCAGATTTATAATCCTTCCCCGTCAGAAGCCAATGCAAACCATCCTCATCCTGGCATCACTCCCGGCTATGCTCCCATGCCTTACCCAGATGGTGCTTATTGCTTGAGCGACGCTGCCTTCTCCATCCTTTGCAAGAAGGTAAAAGAGGCTAGTTTCGACAAGGACAAGAAAAACTTGATAGAGGTGGCAAGTCTAGGATGCTATTACTCTTGCCAACAATGCGCCCAAATCCTCAAGATCTTCTCCTTCGACAGCGAGAAGACGAATGCCCTCAAACTGATGGCACCACGCATCGTTGACCCACAGAACGTACACGTCATCTGCCAGCAGTTTACCTTCGATGACGGCAAGAAACAAGCAGCAAGACTAGTGATGGGGAACTAAGAATTACCATCGTAACTTCGAGTTTTTCTACTTCTTCGCAGTATTCTACGTGAAACACGAATTTTCTCTGCTTTTCATGGTTTTGTAACAAATTAATAGTATCTTTGCAACCGAATTTAAAACATGTTACAATTATAAAGCAAAGAAGACTATGAACAAATTCTTCAAACTCATCTTCGTGCTTTGCGCCATCTGTGGTTTCACACAGGCACAAGCACAACCTGCCCGACCTAAACTCGTGGTAGGACTGGTAGTTGACCAAATGCGATGGGATTACCTCTATCGCTATCAAGATCGTTATTGCGAGGGTGGATTCAAGCGTCTGCTGAACGAGGGATTCAGCTACGAGAACTGTCGCATCCCTTATATCCCTTCTGTCACCGCCATCGGTCACACCTCTATCTATACAGGCTCCGTGCCTTCCATCCATGGCATCGCTGGCAACAACTTCATGAAGGACGGCAAGAAGACATACTGCACTGAGGACAACACCGTGAAACCAGTTGGTTCCAACGGCAAGGCGGGCATGGAATCTCCACGCAACATGTGGTGTACTACCATCGGCGATGAACTTCGCATCGCCACCAACGACCGCAGCAAGGTAATCGGCGTTGCCATCAAGGACCGTGCCGCCATCCTCCCTGCCGGTCATCATGCCAATGGTGCCTACTGGTTTGACCCAGAGGCTGGCAAGTTTATCACCAGCAGTTTCTATATGGACAAGTTGCCTGCATGGGTGAACAACTTCAACAAGCAGAACTTGCCTAAGAAGTATCTCTCCGAGAAATGGAACACCCTCTACCCTATCGACACTTACAAGCAGAGCACTGCCGACGACACCAACTATGAATGGGAAGTGAAGCCTGGCGTAAAGCCTATTCTTCCACTCGACCTCCCATCCTTGCATAAGAAGTATGGCTACGACATCTTGCGCAGCACTCCTTTCGGCAACAGTTATACCCTGGAGATGGCAAAGGCGGCTATCGCAGGCGAGAATCTCGGTGGTGGCAATGAGACCGACTTCCTCGCCGTAAGTTGCTCTTGCACTGATGTCATCGGCCACCAGGTAGGTCCTAACGCCGTGGAGATAGAAGACACCTATCTCCGCTTGGACAAGGACTTCGCTGATTTCTTCAATTATCTCGACCAGAAGGTGGGCAAAGGCAACTATACCGTGTTCCTCAGTGCCGACCATGGTGGCATGAACAATGCCCAGTTCCTGCTCGACCGCCGCATTCCTGCCCGCGAG
>FR893230.1:13933-21382 GCA_000436035.1 Prevotella sp. CAG:732
CGCATTCCTGCCGGCGACTGGAACACCAAGACCGCCCAGAAGGAACTGAACGAGATGCTCAAGGCAAAGTATCCTTCAGCAGACAAGCTCGTGACATGGGTATCCAACTATCAGGTGTTCTTCGATACCCAGAAGATCGACTCCCTAGGTCTCGACTATGCAGCCATCAAGCAAGATGCGGTCAACCTGCTGAAGAAAAACAAGATGGTACAGTATGCTTGCGACATGGAGAAAGCCTCCATCGAAAGCATACCTGAGGAAATCAAATATCGCATCATCAATGGTTACAACCGTGAGCGTAGCGGTGGCGTACAAGTCATCCAGAAACCTGCCCACTACAGCAACGGCATGAAGGGTACCACTCACGGAGCATGGAATGGCTACGACACCCATATCCCTTTGGTTTTCATGGGATGGGGAATCCAACATGGCGCAAGTACAAAGCCTGTCTATATGACCGACATCGCCCCAACCGTATGTGCATTGCTTCACATCCAAGCACCTAATGGTTGCATCGGCGAGCCGATCTTCTAAATCTAAAAGCCTCGCAAGAAACAAGCAATGTCCTTGCGAGGCTTTTTAAGTATTCTATACTTTATTCCTCATTTATTCTTCATTCATAATCTTCATATATTCCTCGTAGGAAATATATCTGCCACCCATAGACTTGAGGTGAGGAGTCTCCAATTGGCAATCAATCATCTTGCCACCATTTTTCTGCAAGAATCGAGCCAAGAAGATAAGAGCAAGTTTGGAAGCCGAAGGTACCAACGAGAACATGCTCTCACCGATAAAAGCCTTGCCAATCGTCACGCCATAAAGACCACCTACTAATTTGCCCGTCTCATCATCCCAAACCTCTACACTCGCCGCAAAGCCTTGGTCGTGGAGTTCGGTATAAGCCTTAATGATATTTTCGCCTAACCAAGCACCTTCCTCGTTGATACGTCCCTGTGCCTCGCTGCATCCTCGTATTACTCCCTCAAAATCCTCATTGATACCCACAGAATACTTGCCCTTGTTCATGAGGGTTCGCATGGAATGACTCACGTGTATTTCTTCTGGGAAGATAACGAAACGTTGCATCGGACAATACCAAAGGATGTCTTTCTGGTCACGGAAGCTGTACCAAGGGAAGATACCATTGCTATAGGCAAGAAGCAAACGATCGATATTCAAATCACCGCCAATGGCAAAGCAACCGTCAGGGTCTCCCAAATGAGGGTCGGGAAAGTAAATCTCATCAGAAGATTCATCTATCTGAACTACCATATTTCTTAAAAATTAAGGATTTATAGGAAAGCATGGAGTTAAGCCAACACCAATTCCTTGCCATCGAAGTCAACGACCGCCTTGCCGCCCTTCTTCAACTTACCGAAGAGCAGAGCCTTCATCAAGAGAGGTTTCAGGCGATTGCCGATGACACGATCCATCTCACGAGCACCATACTCCTTGGTGAAGCCCCACTTCAAAAGTTGCTCACGAGCCGCATCGGTCATATCCACAAATACGTTCTTCGCTTCCAACTTATCATCGAGCAGACCAAGTTTCTTGTCCAAGATGAGCTCCGCCATCTTCTTATCCATGTCATTGAACACGACGGTATCAGAAAGTCGGTTGATAAACTCTGGCTTGAAAGTCTTCTTCACTTGGGCAAGCATCGCCTCGCCACGACTCACGCCGCCACCAAAGCCTACACTAGCCTGAGAGGCATATTGAGCACCGGCATTCGAGGTCATGATGAGGATGACATTGCGGAAGTCAGCCTTCTGTCCCTTGTTATCGGTGAGTCGAGCATAGTCCATCACCTGCAAGAGGATATTATAGATGTCGCTATGCGCCTTCTCTATCTCATCGAGCAAGAGCACGCAGTTAGGTGTCTTGCGGATGGCATCTGTCAAGAGACCGCCATCCTCATAGCCCACATAACCCGCAGGCGAACCGATGAGCTTAGCCACGGTATGCTTCTCGGTATATTCCGACATATCGAAGCGCACCAGTTCGATGCCCAGTTCCTTGGCGAGCACACGAGCCACCTCCGTCTTACCCACTCCCGTAGGACCTACGAAGAGCAGCGAAGCCATCGGCTTGTCGTCATCCACCAGTCCAGCCTTGGCCATCATCACAGCCTCCACCACTTTATCCACAGCCTTATCCTGACCATAAATCTTGTCGAGCATACGCTTTTGGAGTGTTGCCAAGGCATCATTATTGTCGTCCTTGATGGCAGCAGCATCTATCTTGCACACCTTGGTGAGAATCTGTTGGATAATCGCCTTGGTCACATAGGAACGTTGGCGATTGGCAGGATGCACCTCCATATAGGCACCCGCCTCGTCTATCAAGTCGATCGCCTTGTCAGGAAGGTATCTATTGGTGATATACTTAGCACTGGCATGAACGGCATATTCCAAGGCATCCTTGCGGTAGGTCACCGTATGGAACTTATTGTACTTATACTGCAAGCCCTCCAGTATCTTGATAGCCTCCTCCTCGGTAGGTTCCTTGATGTCTATCTGCTGGAATCGGCGCACGATGCCCTTGCTTTGGGCGATGTAGCGATTGAACTCCTCGTAAGTGGTAGAGCCGATGAATCGGATGTCGCCAGCCTCCAAATATTGCTTGAGCATATTGGAAGCATCAGGTCCCCCGTCTGAGCCACGACCTGCGCCCATAATCGTATGTATCTCATCGAGGTAGATGATGGTGTTACCTTCCTTAGAAGCCCCTTCCATCACCATCTTGATACGTTTCTCGAAGTCGCCACGATACTGGGCACCAGCTAGCATTTGTGCAATGTCCATGCTATAGATGCGAGCACCTTTCAGACGCTTTGGCACTTGGTTCTCATTGATGAGCTTGGCAAGACCATATACCAAGGCGGTCTTGCCCACACCAGGTTCACCGATATGCAGAGGATTGTTTTTCTCTGCACGACAGAGCACCTGGATGGTACGGTCGAGTTCTTGCTCACGTCCGATGAGCGGATTGTGCTGCTCCACCAAGTCGGAGATGCAAGTCACGAGTTGGTGCCAGTCGCTCGGTTGTCGGCTTCTTCCTTCCTCGTCATCATAGTCGTCATCGTAATCCTCGTCATCATAGTCATCAATGCCCATGTTAGCCTCAGCCGCCGGTCCTTCGAGAGGATAGTAACTATCCACGCTGGCGATGAACTCACCTTGTCGGTCGCCCACGTTCTTGCAGAGCAGATAGGCAGCCTCTGAGTTTTGCAAGCCAAACATCGCCTGCACGAAATGAGGCACGTTGACTTGTCGTCTATCAGCCGCAGCAGCCAAGGCGCAAGCCGTGCCAAACATGGTCTTGAAGAGCGAAGAAGGTTCCGGCAGATATTTCACCGAAGAAGGCACACGCTCTTGCTTGGCGAGCCATCCCACCAAGTCTTCGTGCATCTTCAGGGCATCCACGCCTTCCTCTTGAAGTGCCTGACAGAACGCATACTGTCGCAAGAGAGACAGAAGCATGTGCTCAGGCATCACGAACTCATGGTCGAAGAACCGAGCTTGCTTCATCGCATCGTCCATCAAAACACTCATATATCGGGTTAATCCCATACTGTCCATTCTGTTGTTTTCCTTTCTTTTCTATTTTATTCTGGCATATAGGTCAATTTCAGCGGATATTTTTGGGAGCGAGCTTGCTCCATCGCTTTCTCCACCTTGCTCTTGGCGATGTCATAGCTATAGGTTCCCACCACGGCTTTCTCCTCATGGTGTACCTTGAGCATGATCGCCTCAGCCTCAGCTTGCGACTTGAAGAAGACGGTTTCGAGGATTTGCACTACGAAATCCATCGGCGTGAAGTCATCATTAAACATCATCACCACGTAACGTCCCGGTTCTTTCAGTCGAGCCTTTTGGCGTTCACGAATTGCGGTTTGTTCTTGAGCCATATTGTTTATCTTTTTACTTCTTGTAAGCGTTGGTAATCTCTACTACATA
Organism: Prevotella sp. CAG:732; assembly: GCA_000436035.1. GTDB lineage: Bacteria > Bacteroidota > Bacteroidia > Bacteroidales > Bacteroidaceae > Prevotella. Next base: position 17,893 of record FR893230.1, read on the forward strand.
AACATCGTGGAAACCGCCCTTGGCACCATACCACTGCAAGAGGCTCTTGTCGAGGAACTTCTCGGCGGTCATGCTGTCCTTGTAGAGTTTGCGGCATTCCAAGGTAAGGCGAGCCTGTTCGAAGCCGATACTACCATTCTCTGTCTCCACAGGAACCAAGCCAGTCTCCTTCGCCTTATCAAAATCACGTCCCGACTTGGAGCCACAGAAATTATATATCTTGCGAGCCTCCTCGCTATGTCCCAAGAATGAAAGGGTCATGTACTCATTCTTCTCTATCAGTTCGTGAGTATGGCGCTCCGGACGAATGAAGACCACAGCCACTGGCTTGTTCCACAACCATCCAAGACAGCCCCAAGAAGCCGTCATCATATTGAAATTTTCCTTGTCGCCCGAACAAACGAGCAACCATTCCTTACCAATCGTCTCGAAGACATTATCATTGAGTTGTTTTACATCAATTCTTTCCATTTTATCTTTTCCTTTCTTTGTATTTTATGTTATTATTATATAAATGTAGGCACGAAGCAAAAGGTATGCCAAATGCTTTCCGATTGCCGAGCGCACCCTACGCCTATGCAAAGATAAGAGATTTCTGCTAAAATCCATCATAAATTGAGAGAAAAACTACACTTTTCCGAAAAAGTAGCCTTTTATAGACCATTTTATTTTGTGGAATGTCCGATTATCTGTACCTTTGCACCTCGAAAGCCCACGGCAGGGAATGCTGAGGACTCAATTTTTATTAATTATTTTATAACAATTTAATGTACAAAACAATTTTCAACAAGCGCAACAGCTTGAAGTTTAGCCGTTTCTCCAACAAGGGATACTCGCTCTTCGCTGTATTGGGCAGAGAGGTGCTCGTAGGCACACTCAGCATCGCTACCTTGAGCCACGCTAGAGCTGAGGGTATCAGCACTGAGGGTGTGAAGGCTGACTCTACTCTTTACAAGGGCGGAAAGGCTTACGAGCTGGATGCGGTGAGCGTAACAGGCTCCCGTGCGCCGATGACTGTAGAGCAGTCACCTAAGATTGTGTCTGTCATTACTCGCGATGACATTCATCGTGCGGCTGCGCAGACTATCAATGATGTTTTGAAATTAGCCACTGGCGTGGATGTCCGTCAGCGTGGTGGCTTTGGTGTTCAGACGGATATCTCCATCAATGGTGGAACTTTTGACCAGATTACCATTCTCTTGAATGGTGTCAACATTTCCAATCCACAGACGGGTCACAATGCTTCCGATTTTCCTGTTGCTCTCGCCGACATCGACCACATCGAAGTGCTCGAAGGGGCAGCTTCTCGTGTATTCGGTACTTCCGCCTTCAATGGTGCCATCAACATCGTGACCAAAAAGGCTCAGAGCAATGGTGTGGCAGCTCTTGTCGAAGGTGGTTCCTTCGGTAGTTTCGGTGCGCAAGGTCGGGCACAGACAGCCTTCACTACGGGCAAATGGGAACATGCCTACTCTGTAAGCGGTGGCTACAAGCGTTCGGATGGAGGTACGGAGAACAGTGATTTCGAGAAGGGACAAGGCTATGGCAACGTTAGTTTTAGCTACAACAAGCGTTTCGACATCGGGGCACAAGTAGGCATTGCTACACAAAGCTATGGTGCCAACACCTTCTACAGTGCCAAATACAACAATCAGTATGAGAAGACCGACCACGGCTTGGCTTCCCTCAATCTGAGCCTGCACGATGTTGCGCATACCTGGGAGGTAACCCCTACCTTCTATTACAATAAGTTCAAAGACCACTATCAGCTGATACGTGGCAAAGCTGGTGCAGCAGCTGGCGAGAACTATCACGACCTCGATGTCTGGGGCGGTTCGCTCAATGCCAACATCTCTTGGTTCCTGGGTAAGACGGCAGTAGGTTTCGACATCAGTAAGGAGCGCATCTACTCCACTGCCCTCGGCGAAGAACTTGCAGAAGACAAATACAAGGACATCTCTGGCAGCGACCGCCAATATACCAGAAAGGGCGAGCGCACCAATACCAACATCATGTTGGAGCATAACTTTATCTTCGGTGGATTCACCTTGTCGGCAGGCGTGCTTGCCAATAAGAACACGGGGCTTGACAATGACTTCCGCTTCTATCCGGGCGTTGACTTGAGCTATCGCCCTAACGACAACTGGAAGTTCTATGCCTCATGGAACAAGGCACTGCGTATGCCTACCTACACCGACTTATATATAAGTAATGTGGTGCAGCAAGGCGACATCACCTTGAATCCTGAGAAGAACTCCACCTTCAAGATAGGTACTCGCTATCGCCAAAATGGTCTCTCTGCGACCCTAAGTGGTTTCTACGCCCACGGCACTGACATGATAGACTGGGTACAGACTTCTGAAACAGAGCAGCAAGACAGCAAGTATCATGTAATGAACATCGGAAAGCTCAACAACATGGGCTACAATCTCGATGCCACTCTCTACATGCAGGAGTTGATTCCTCACTGCTTCATCACTCGCATCAAGTTGGGCTATGCCTACATCTATCAAGAGCACAATACCGACGCCACCATTTTGAAGTCGCTCTATGCCCTGGAGTACTTGCGCCACAAAGCGGTATTCGGCTTGGACCATCAGATATGGAAGAATCTCTCCGCCTCCTGGTCAGTACGTTGGCAACAGCGCATGAATGGCTATCATCCATACACCAAGGTGGATTGCAAGTTGATGTGGGATGCCAAGAAATACAGCATCTACGTGAAGGCAGATAATATCACCTGCCATCGCTACTACGACCTCACTGCCGTGAAGCAGCCTGGCTTGTGGGTAATGGCAGGAGCCAGCATCAATCTCGGTTGGTAAAGAACCAAACGGCAACTCAAGTTGCCAAAAGTATATAAAAAAGCTTCGATAGATTTCATCATCCATCGAAGCTTTTTCCTTTTATAATTGTCGGAAAATATACTTTTCAACCTATTTCCCGACAATTATAGACTATTCTGGAGCCTGATATTTCCCATTAATCTTTATCGGTTCTAGGTGAATTCCTATATGAGTATCAGCCCCGAACCTTTCTTTTAGTCGGCATTCTATCTCAGAGGCATGCTGGTGGGCTATATATAAAGAGGTGTCGCCCGGCATACGCACATGCATCTCGATGGCGATACGATTGCCGATGCGACGGGTACGGAGATTGTGAATCTCGCAGACACCTTCCTCGGCATTGGCTATCGCCATGATTTCATTCTCCTCTGCATCAGGCAAGCTCGCATCAGTGAGTTCATTTACTGACTGCATTACCAATCCCCATGCCGCCTTGATGATAAAGGCGCTCACGATGATGGCAGCCAAAGGGTCGAGTACCGCCCACTTGTCGCCCAAGAGGATGGCACCACCGATACCAATCATCGTTCCGATACTCGACAAGGCATCGCTCCTATGATGCCAAGCATTTGCCACTACAGCCTCGGAATGATATTTCTTTCCGGCTTTTACCGTAAACTGATAAGCCCACTCCTTCATCACGA